>DATMZL010000135.1:0-5557 GCA_035607075.1 Polyangia bacterium | reverse complement strand
CGAGCTGCCCGTGCTCCCCGTAGCGATCGTGGCGAAGGCGCCGCTCGACGTCCGGGCCCAACCCGCTGCGAAGTCGCGGACACCCGTACACAAGCAGTGGGCGTTCTGGGTGCTCGCCGGAAGTTTTGTCGTCGGGTCGTTGGTCGCTGTGTATGTCGCGACCCGCCCGGAGCCGCAGGCGTACCGGGGTAACGCGCCCCCTTTCTACATGTCGTTCCCATGACCGGCATGGGCTCGCGCCTCTCGATCCTGCTCGCGGTCGGTCTCTCGCTGCTCGCGGGCTGCGGCCGCGACCACACGCAGGTCGTCCTGGTCATTCAGAGCGACCTGAACGTGCCGAACGATGTCGACGCCATCGACGTCGCCTCCGCGGTGGGAGCGTTTGCGCCGCAGGTAGACCCGTTCTTCAGCGGGACGGGCATGTCCCTCGCGCAGTTCCCGCTTTCGGTCGGGTTCGAATCGGGCGGGACGACGACGAACTTCTCCGTCGTGGTGCGCCTGTTCACCGGCTCGTCGACGTTCGTGCAGCCGAGCCTGGTAATGAGCCGAACGGTGACCGACATCCGCTTCGTCTCCGACGAGACGATGATGCTGGTACTGCCGATGAACCACGAGTGCGCGTGCGTGGGGACATCGTACCCCAACCTCGAAAATCCACGCTGTGAAAACGTCACCAGGCCGCAGCTGCAGGAGTTCGATTCCGCTGTCGCGCCGCCCAGCTCGATGTCGCCCGTCATCAGCGGAGCGGGCGGAGCGGGCGTCCGTCCGCCTACGTTCGACGGCTCCGCGCGCTGATTGAAGCTGTCGCGATCGCTTGACCGCGGCGCGCATCCCGGGGAACCTCGCCGCCATGGAGCTTGCAGATCTGAATCAGGATGAACGGACGGCGCTGGTCGGCTTGATGAAGCTGATCGTGATGTCGGACGGAAACGTCACCGAGGACGAGCTCGAGCACGTCGAGGCGCTGGTCGACGCTTTCGGCGAGGGCGAGTATCAGCGCACGCTGGAAGCTTTCGAGAAGCGGTTCACCGACGAGGCGTCATTCCGCGAGTTCCTGCGCAAGATCGGCCGCGAAGAGGCGCGCGAGGTCATCTTCGGAACGGTGCTGGAGGGCGCCGGCGAAGGCGCCCTCGACGGAAACGAGGCGGATCTGCTCGACTGGCTCTCCAAGGCCTGGAACATCAAGATCGAGATCGCCGACGGCGGCCTCTGAGCAGAGCTCGCCGGCTCCTCACGCGATCGGAGCAGCGCGGTAGGTCGGCAACCTACCAGGCGACGGTCCGCGACCGGCTTTTTACGAAGAGTGATTTCTGCGGAAACGCATCGGAAACAGACGCTCACTTAACCTGTCATGTGCACCACGAAGCGAGATCGGTGCACGAAATGCCTCTTACCCGTCAGGACGCTCTACGGCTGTTGCGATTCTGTCTGGGCCCGGATGACTCGGGCAGCATCGAGGTCGCCGACGACGGCGCCGCGCTGGTGATCATCGCGCCGGCCGAACCATCGATCGGCGTGCGCACCTTCGAGGCCAGCACATTCGACGCGGCCCTGCGCATGGCGGTCGACGCGGGCTTGCTCAAGGCGGCGTGCGTCGAGAAGCAGATCCTGTTCCTCGACGGGGGACAGGCGCGCGGCGCCGATGGCCCGGCGGCGGCGCCGCCGCCCCGCCGGTTCCGCCCGGATCTGTTTCCGAAGTTGATGTCCGCGATGTCCGGCCTGCTGCACGAGACGCAGATCGAGCGCGGCATGTCCGCGATCTCGGCGGCGTCGTCGGGCCGGATCTTCAAGCGCGAGCTGTCGCGCCAGCGGGAACGGATGGACACGCGGCGCGATCGGTTCGTGATGTTGTGGCGCGAGGTGGGTGATGCGCTGGGAACGTCGATCGCGGGACGTTTCGACCGCGTCGACGCGACCCTGCGCGCGCTCGTCGCGGGGCGGAACGCGATCGATTCGGGCGAAACGCAGCCGGGCGACATCGTCGAAGGCTACACGCGCGCGAACGCCGAGCTGTTGGGGATCGGCGACGCCGCGCTGGTCGCGTATTCGTCGCCTGACAATCGTCCCAACGCGCTCGCGTGCGTCGTCCTCCTGTACGCGAAAGAGAAGACCGGTATCGAGCGCGCGCGCATCGGGGCCGGGCTGGCGGCGCAGGCGATCTCGGATGACGACCGGCGGGCGCTGGCGGCGTTGACGTCGGCGCGCAGCAGTTACTTGCACGTGTTCTCGGCGACGGCGCCGCGGCCCGCCGAGCGGCTGCTCGACCGCGCGCTGGCCTCGCCCAGCTACGCGGAGCTGACGCGCATGGAGGATCTGCTGCTCGCCGGCCGCGAGACGGAGATCGACGTCGACGCGCGCGGGTGGTTCACCGCCGTATCTCGCGAGATGGATCATCTCGGCGAGATCGGAACGGCGGCTCTCGGTTTCGTCGGCGACATCTGACGTCGTCGTCTCGCCTAGAAGTACAGCGGGAGGTCGATCTGGAGGACGTTGTACGAAGCGTCCGATACGGGCTTGTCCAGCGCACGCGCGTAGGCGATGCCGGGCCGCAGGAACATCCCTTTGCTGACCTGGATGTGCGCGCGTGGTCCGATCGCGACCGTCAGCGTGTCCTTCGCGACGTCCGCGATGTCGACCTTCGCGCCCATCGCGTTCAGCTGGGTGGGCGTCGTCAGCCAGCGCTGATAGCGGATCTCGCCGCCCAGCGACAGCATCGGGATGATGAAGTAGCCGGCGTGCAAGCCGACGGTCGAGTTGGTGCGCGACGAATCGGTGGCCGACGGCGCGTTGTCGCCGCGCACGCGCATCAGCTGGAACAGCGTCGCTTCCAGCTGCACGGTCAGGTTGTGATCCACGTAGGCGAGATCGCCGCCCCCGATCACGGTGAGGTAGTTGACCGCAAACATGGAGTTGTCCATCGCGGAGCGGGCGCGGACGCCGGCGGTGTTCGCCGTCGCGGCGCCGGCGTCGGGCGTGTTGCCCGCGCCCATGCCGATCGGCACTGTCGTGCCCAGGAACGCCGCCCAGCGAAGCGCGTCGACGCGCTTCCCGTACGCCGCTCCGATGATGGGGTTGATGAACGACTTTCCGTCGGCTCCGGCCGCGGGGGCATCGTTCTGGACGAAGCCGAGGCGGACCAGCGGCGCCAGAGAAGGCGTCACCTTGTAGCTGGCGGTCAGCATCGTCGCGACGGTGCTGCCGCTCGCGCCCATGCCGTTGTTGTCATAGAACGCCACGGCCGAGTCGGCACGCACGACGTTCGCGACGCCGGCGGCGCGCAGCTGCCACGGGAGCGAGTAGGGCGGCGGTGGCAGCGCGGGCACCGGCGTGGGCGTGACGTTCCCCGTCGCGACTGTCGTCGCAGCCGGTGTGGGCGCGGCGGTCTCGGGCGCGGCGGGAATCGGAGCGGGCGGTGGCGGCGCGGACTCCTCGGCACGCGCGGACCGCCCGAGGGCAGCAACGGTGATGACAAGGATCAACAGAAATTTCGTCTTCGACATCGGGTGCTCTCCTTTTTCGTTAGTAGCACCCCCCGAAGCTACCGATTGCGACGTTACGCAATGCCCGATCCTGCGTCAATTGTTCGTTAACGGCTCAGCCGGCCGTTGTTTCGATCAATCGGTCGTCATGCAAACAGCGACGCGGCCGTCGCTCACGCGCGTCGGATACGATGGAATCCGCACGCTCGCGTCATCCAGGCACTGGCCGTTGGTCAGGTCGAAGCTCTGCTTGAAGATCGGTGACGCGATCTTCGGGACGCCCCCGCGGTCGCCCACGATGCCGCGCGCGATCACGAACGCGTGGCTGAACGGGTCGTAGTTGCCGACCGCGAAGATCTGGTCGTCGCCGTCGCCCACGCGGACGATGGCGATCTGGAGGTCGCCGATCAGGACGCCGACGCCGGTATTCGGCGTGATGTCGCCGACAGCGCAGACATCGATCCATTCAGGCCAGGTCGACGGCGCAACCACGCTCAAGAAGCCGCCCCGACTTTCACGAGGGCCAGCGCCGGAACGCGCCGGGCTTTCTCCTCCCAGGTCGCGGGCCGATGCTGTGCGCGTTCGGGCACGCGTACGATGCTGGGATCTGGGGCGTCGCTGTTCACGAACGGGCGGAACTGGCGCAGCTTTTCGGGATCGGACAGCGCCGCCTTCCATTCGCATTCATAGGTGTCGATGACGTGCGCCATCTCGATCTCCAGCTCGGCGCAGATCCCGAGGCTGTCGTCGACGATCACGCTGCGCAGGTAGTCGACGCCGCCCTCCAGGTTGTTCAGCCAGGTGGCCGTCCGCTGCAGGCGATCCGCGGTGCGGACGTAGAACATGAGGAAACGATCGATGGTTCGGATCAAGCCTTCGTCATCCAGATCGGTCGCGAACAGCACCGCGTGCTGCGGCTTCATCCCGCCGTTGCCGCACAGGTAAAGGTTCCAGCCCTTCTCGGTCGCGATCACGCCGAAGTCCTTGCCCTGCGCCTCGGCGCACTCGCGCGCGCAGCCCGAGACCGCCGACTTCAGCTTGTGCGGGCTGCGCAATCCCTTGTAGCGGTTCTCGACGCGCACCGCGAAGCTGACCGAGTCCTGCACGCCGTAGCGGCACCAGGTGCTGCCGACGCACGACTTCACCGTGCGCAGCGCCTTGCCGTACGCGTGGCCCGACTCGAAGCCGGCCGCGACCAGATCGCGCCAGATGTCGGGCAGCTGCTCGACGCGCGCGCCGAACAGATCGATGCGCTGGCCGCCGGTGATCTTGGTGTACAGGCCGTAGCGCTTCGCGACCTCGCCGAGCACGAACAGCTTGTCGGGCGTGATCTCGCCGCCGGCGACGCGCGGCACGACCGAGTACGTCCCGTCGCGCTGGATGTTGGCCAAAAAACGGTCGTTGCTGTCCTGCAGCGGCAGGTGCTTGCGCTCCAGGATGTGCTCGTTCCACGCCGACGCGAGGATCGACGCCACCGCCGGCTTGCAGATCTCGCAGCCGTGTCCGGCTCCGTGCTGCGCCAGCAGGTCCTCGAACGTGCGGATGCGGTGCAGGCGCACCAGGTGATAAAGCTCCTGGCGCGAGTGATCGAAGTGCTCGCACAGGCGCTTGCTCACCACCACGCCGGCTTTTTTCAGCTCCTTGGTGAGAATCTCCGAGATCAGCGTGACGCACGAGCCGCAGCTGGTTCCCGCCTTGGTGCACTCCTTGATGCCGCCGACGGCGGTCAGCTTCTTGTCGGCGATCGCGCTGCAGATCTGCCCCTTGCTCACGTTGTTGCACGAACAGATCTGCGCGGCGTCGGGCAGCGAATCGACGCCGAAGCCCGCCGATTTGCCGCCCTCGCGCGGCGGCATCAGCAGATCTTCCGGGTGCGGCGGCAGCGGAATGCGGTTCTGAACCAGCTGCACCAGCTGGCCGTAGTTGCCGGCATCGCCGACCAGCACGCCGCCCAGCAGCAGCTGCTTGTCGGCGCTGATCACCAGCTTCTTGTAGACCTCGGACAGCGTGTCGACGACGCTGATGACGTGCGCCCCGTGGGTCGTGGCGAACGCGTCGCCGAAGCTGGCCACGTCGAC
>DATMZL010000766.1:0-2597 GCA_035607075.1 Polyangia bacterium | reverse complement strand
CTACGACAACAACCCGTTTGCCACGCCGGCGCCGGTCCTCACCGGCAATCCGACGTTTTGTCCCGACATTCCAGCCCTTTAGCTGAAAACACGGACCTCTGGACCGGAGGTGGGAGACTGTCGTACCATGTCGTTCCCCGCAGCCTCCGCAGCAAGGCGGAAGAAGGACAACGACCGTGGCCGAGCACTTTCGGAGAATCGATCCCCGCTACGATCGACAGCTGGAGATTGAGGTCCTTTTCGAGGGCAAGAAGCAGATCTCGCAGACGCGCAACATCTCGCTCGGCGGTCTCTACCTGGAATCCGCGACGCCGCTGCCGATCGGAACGACCGTGCAGCTTCGCTTTCAGTTGCCGACGCAGCCCGAGCCGGTGGAGGTCGCGGGCGACGTGCGCTGGGTGGTCAAGAAGGGCGCCGGCGATCAGTCCGGCATCGGGATCCGCTTTCAGGGACTGCGCGCGCGCGACGTCTGGGCGCTGAACCGCTACTTCCAGAGCGCGTAGCTCCGCGACAATCAGCGGAATATCGCGGCGGCGGTCAGGCCGACGATCGCGGCCGAACCGTCGCGCGCCAAGTCACAGAGCGCGATCTCGCCGGCATTCACGGTGCAAGCGTGTTCGATCTTCCGGAGCTCGCCTGAAAGCAGGACGCCGAGCGACACGGGTCCGGAAACGGACATGAACGTTCCGACGGTGAGGCCGCCCAGGACGCCGGTGCCCTGGTGCGAGACGCCGGTGAAGCTCGAATTGGTGTGGACGTCGGTGTGGACCCAGAAGACGCCCAGCTTGGGTCCGAGCACGAACTCCGCCGGTCCGGCCGGGAGGTGAACCATCGGGCTGAAGGCGAAGTCGAACGCGAACTCCGACGAATCCGAGGACGATGTCGTCACGGGAGGCGCCGGCGGTGACGTTTCGATGTTGCTGACGTCGAACGTCAGCTCCCAGTTCAGCGACACCTGCTCGGTGACGCGCGCCCCGATCAGACCGCCGATGCGAAAGCCGGGAAAGTACGCGCGCGTCGACCCGCTCTGGTACGAGTGCGTTCCGATGTACGGCAGCGCGAGGAAGCGGCGCGGCCGAGCCGGTCTCGGTGCCTCGTAGTAAGAGCTGGTGGGCGGCGCGCGGTAGCCGGGAGTGGGCGGGTACGCCGGGACAGGCGGCGGCGCGGCGGGAACCATGCACGTGCCCGAGACGCACGTCTCCCCGGGCTGGCATGCCGGCGCACAGAGCGACGATCCGGACGGTGACTCCGTTGCCGCCGCGCGCGACGTGATGACCATCGCCAGCAGCAATCCGAACCATCGCGTTGGCGTTCGCATCGTGGACCCTCCCCGTTATGTTATCGGCCGGCCTGGAAACCTGGTCAGAACACCGCGGCGGCGCTGGCGCCCAGCACCTTGATGGCGTCGGCGTTCCGGCTCTGGTTGTCGCAGATCTCGACGCCGCCCGTTCTCTGGCAGGCCTGCATCGGCATCCTGAGCTCGAACGAGAAGAGGACGCCGAGGGACGTCTTCGGCGACACGGGCAAGAACACGCCGGCGTCGAGGCCCAGCTCCAGGCCCGTCCCGCGCAGCTGCTGGGAGAAGTTCATCACCTGCTGCTCGCCGCGGACGAAGTAGTAGCCGGTCTTCGGTCCGGTCAGGATCTCGAGCGGGCCGACGGGCAGCAGGAACAGCGGGCAAATCGCGAGCGTGAACGTCCACTCGCGAAAGCTGTCGCCGGGCGCAAGATCGTGGACGTTGCTGACGTCGAAAGCGAGATCGGCGTTCAGGGAAAACCGGTCGCTGAAGCGACCGCCGAGGATCGTGCCGATGCGGAGGCCGGGATCGTACGACGCGGCAGCCTGATTCTGGAGCGAGTGCACGCCGAGCTGAGGAAGCGCGAGGAACCCGCGCTTCGTGCGGGGCGCTCGCGGTACCGGCGCGTAGACGACGGGCGGCGGGTAGGCGTATCCGGGCGGCGGCGCGTAGTAATAGCCGCCGGGGACCGGCGCGCCCGGATAGCCGGGCGGCAGGTAGGCGGGCGGCGGCGGCGCAAACGCTGGTTGTGGTGGCGGCTGGGCCAGCGGGCTCACCCCGGGGCCGCTCGGCTGCGGCCCCGTTGTCGGCGCCGAACCGGGCGGCGCCGACGGTGTCGGATCGACGGGCGGCGGGGCGGGGCGCGCGCGTGGCGCGGGCCGTCGATCGGGCGCGACGCAGGTCTGCCCGACGCAGATCTCGCTCGAGCCGCAGGGCGGCACGCAGACCGACGGCGCGCCCGGGTCGGGATCCGCGGCCATCGCACGCGCCGCGCCCGCAAGCACGACCGCCGCCAGCAGCCCCGGTGATCGCACACGTCCTCGCAACCGGCCTCCTCCGTGCTCGCCTACGCGAGGTATTATCACCCTTCCGTGAGCAGCCTGCGCGCCCCGATCGCCGTGCCCGTCGAGATTCGTGCGCCCGCGCGGCGCGTCTTCCGGCTGACGGCGGCGGTGGGCGAGGACGGCCTCCGGCTCGCACGCGGCGCGTCGTTCGAGGTCGGGCGCCCCGTGGACGTGCGCTTCGAGCTGCCCGATGGGGGCGGCGCGCTGGCGCTGACCGCGATCGTCGGCGAGGGCCA
>DATMZL010000298.1:0-5579 GCA_035607075.1 Polyangia bacterium | reverse complement strand
AGTCGAGCACGACCTTGCCGTTCACCGCCGGATCCGCGTACAGAAAGCGGCCGCCGCCGTAGGTGGTCTTGCCTGACGTCGAATCATTGAAGATGAAGAACAGCTGCTTCTCGCCCGGCTCCAGCACGGCAGTTAGTTTTTGCTCTGCCAGCCCTGCGACGCCGCCGATCATGAACCACGCGGTCCCCGGGCTGGGCATCTCCTCGACCATCCCGAGAACGTTCGGCACCTTGATCGTCGTCGGCTTCGCGTTCGGCACGAACCTCGCGACGACGCGGTAGTTGGGATCGATCGGGAAATACTGCAGGCCCTTGAACTTCGCGCGCGCCGGGCTCTTCATGTCCTTCACGCGCACGCCCAGCCGTCCGCCGCGGTCGATGATCTGCATCGTCACCGCGCCCAGCGACAGCACGTCCGGCTCGGCTCCGCCCGCGTCGGATCGCAGCGCCGCCGCCGTCACCGGCTTGCCCGCCAGCGTCACCGTCACGCCGGGCCGGACCTCGACGCGCACGCGCCCTTTCTCGAGCACGAGCGTCCCCGCCTGCGCGGGCGCCGCGTGCGCGGGCAGCACGATGTCGTTGCCCGCGGCGTCGGCGCCGAATCGGTTGGCGCCCGGCTTCAACCAGGCGAGGCCCGCGACGGTCAGCCAGCCGCCGTCCGCGGTCAACCGCTGCAGGCGCTCGCGCCGCCAGGTCTCGATCTGCTTCACGTAACCGGGATCAGGCGCGGCAGCGGCCGCGATCACCGCGGCCAGCGCCGATGCCGCCACGCGCTCCATCGCGCTCAGCCGCCGAGCAGGTGGGCGAGGAACGCGGGGTGCAGGTTCAGATGCGCGAAGCCCGCGATCCCCATCAGCAGGCCCAGCCCCGCGAACGTCCAGCCGACGTACAGCAGCCGCCGCCTGTGCGTCAGCGCCGTGATGCCGAGCAGCGCGATCGCGACCGACGTCAGCGCCTCGGCCATGCCGAACTGTTCCTCGCGGTGGTGCAGCCCCTCGTAGCGCTCCTCGAACTCCTCGGCCGACTTCTTGATCTCCTCCTTGTCGTGCTCGTAGCCCTGAATCTTCTTTTCGTAGTCGGCGATCTTTGTCTCCACGGTCTCGCGGGCCGAGGGCGTCATCGACGCGTTTATCGCCAGCTGCAGCACCAGCCCGTCGCGCGCGGCCTCGGCGATGTTCAGCTTCGTCCCTTTGGCCTGGAAGTACGACCAGGCGTCGACGCTCTTCGCCTGTGCCTGCGACATCGACTGCTTGATGTTGCCGGCCTTGACGTTGCACAGCGCGATGAAGGTCGCGATGACCGCGACGCTGGCGGCGACCAGGCCGTTCAGCGACTTTGCGTGGCCCCCCGTGTGATGGTGCCCGTGCTCGGCGTGCTCGATAGCTTCCTTCACGTTCTCGGCGAGTTCGCTCATGCATCCATGCTACCGCGGAAGCCGCGGTCCGTCGGGGCCGGCGTTCGTCATTACATTCACGTTAATCGGTAATCTATTAACGTCGCAGTCACTCCCGGCGCGACGACCGGGCCATTTCCCGGGCCCTCACGAATGGCAGAGCCGATGCACTGAAGGGGCCCAGCCTCACAAGGAGGGGCTCGCTCATGACACTCACATCGTTCACGTCGTTCTTCACCGATCATCCCGTCCTGGTCGCAGGCGGCGCGGCGTTTTTTCTTCTGATGATCGTCGTGTCCAGCACCTGGATCATCGCCGAGAGCCAATCGGGCCTGGTGATCAAGAAGTACGGTCCCGCGCTGGCGCCCGGCCGCCTCATCGCGCTCGACGGCGAGGCCGGCTACCAGGCGCGCATGCTGCCGCCCGGCTGGCACTTCGTGCCCTTCCGCTGGCAGTACAGCGTCACGAAGGTGCCCGCGGTGGTGGTGCCGCCCGGCCAGATCGCGCTTGTCGTCGCCGCCGACGGCGCGCCGATCCCGACCGAGCGGATGCTCGGCCGCGAGATCGCGTGCGACAACTTCCAGGACGCGGAGGCGTTCCTGCGCGGCGGCGGTGAGCGCGGGCGCCAGCTCGGCTTCCTGACGGCGGGCACATACCGCATCAACCCGGCGCTGTTCCAGCTGGTGACCACGCGCAACGCCGAGCACCACGGCATGACGGAGCCGCTGCTGTGCGTGCAGCAGATCCCCGCCGACACGGTCGGGATCGTGACCACACTGGACGGGCGCCCGATCCCGGCCGGCGACCTGGCGGGTCCGCCCGTCAAAGGCCACGACAGCTTCCAGCGGGGCCAGCGCTTCGTCGAGACGGACGGCTGCCGCGGTCTGCAGGAGGAAGTGCTGCTCGCCGGGTCGTGGAACCTGAACCCGTGGTTCGTGCAGGTCGAGCTGGCGCCGATGCTGCAGATCCCGATAGGGTCGGTCGGCGTCGTCGTCAGCTTCGTCGGCAAGGAGCACGTCGACGTGTCGGGCGACAGCTTCAAGCACGGCGATCTCGTCGAGCGCGGCGGGAAGGGCGTGTGGGTCGAGCCGCTGCTGCCCGGCAAGCACCCGCTGAACCTGCGTGTGATGAAGGTCGAGCTCGTGCCGACGACCAACATCGTGCTCAACTGGGCGGAGCGCACCGAGGCGCACGCCTACGACAACAACCTGTCGTCGATCCTGGTGCGGTCGAAGGACGGGTTCTCGTTCAGCCTGGACGTCGCGCAGGTGATCCACATCGGCGCGAAGATGGCGCCGCGCGTGATCTCGCGCGTCGGGTCGATGCAGAACCTGGTCGACCACGTGTTGCAGCCGACGGTCGGAAACTACTTCCGTAACTCGGCGCAGGAGGTGACCGTGCTGGACTTTCTTTCAGCGCGCAGCGAGCGCCAGCGCCAGGCCAAGGAGGCGATCCGGCACGCGCTGGAGGTGTACGACGTCGAGTGCATCGACACGCTGATCGGCGACATCGTGCCGCCGGCGGAGCTGATGAAGACGCAGACCGACCGCAAGATCGCGGACGAGCTGAAGCGGACCTACGACGTGCAGCGCGAGTCGCAGGAGAAGCGCCAGCAGCTGGAACGCGAGCGCGCGGTGGCCGACCTGCAGGCCGAGGTCGTGCGCAGCGAGCAGATGGTCCGCATCGCGGAGCAGAACGCCCACGCGACCGCCGAGGCCGCCAAGGGCGAGGCGGCGGCGACCCGGCTGCGCGCTGACGCCGAGGCGGACGCGACACGCGCGCTGGGCGCGGCGCGCGCCGAGGCGTATCGCGACGGGCAGGCGGCCATCGGGCCGGCGGCCTACTCGGCGATGCAGATCGCGACAATCGTCGGCGAGAACCGCATCAAGGTCGTGCCCGACATCGCCGCGGGTAGCGGGGGCGGCGGACTGGCCGAGGCGCTGATCGCGCGCATGCTCGGCGGCGCTGTCGCCAACGGCACGGGCGCCGCCGGCGTCGTCAGCGGCACCATCGTCAGCGGCGCTTCCGGGAACGGCGGCGCGTCCCAGAGCTGACGCCCGCCCGGGAACCGGCGCGCGGCTCGCCGGTTCCTTCCGCGCCTATCCCCAGCCGCCGCATCATGGCGCGCACGGTCCCACCGGGATCGTGCGCGTCGCCGCGTCCGACGCGCCCGAGCAAGCGGGCCGCGCCCGCCGCGCTGCCGCCCGCCGCCGCCAGCGCTGCCTCGACCGCCGACCGTTCGAGCTCGCCGACGGCCTGACGCAGATCGAACCGCCGCTCGGAGATCGCGCGCGCGATCTCCGACGCGTTCACGGCGCCGTCGGCAACCGCGCCGCTCGCCCCCGAAGCGGCCGCCGCCGTCGACCCGCCGTCGCGGCGCAACACGCGGCGCGGGAGATCGGACAGGAGCAGCTCGTTGCCCGCCCGCTTGTGAACCAGCGCCTCGAAGATCACGTTGCGCAGCTCGCGGATGTTGCCCGGCCACGCGTACGCGCACAGCGCCGCCAGCGCGGCGGGCGCCGCCCCTTCGACCTTGTGGCGGGCCGTCGCGTCGGGCTCCTCGCGGTAGAACCGCCGCGCGAAGTGGGTGACCAGCGCGGGGAGATCAGCAACGCGCTCGCGCAGCGGCGGCATCCGGATCGACACGATCGCCAGCCGTTCGTAAAGGTCGTCGCCGAACAGCCCGGCCGCGCACAGCGGCCGCAGGTCGCGGTTGGTCGCGGCGAGGATCCGGAAGTCGACGACGTGCGACGCGTTCTCGCCGATGCGGCTGACGACCCGATCCTCCAACACGCGCAGCAGCTTCACCTGGAACGGCAGCGGCGTATCGTCGACCTCGTCGAGGAAGACAGTGCCTCCCTCCGCCGCCGTCAGCTGGCCCTCGTACGCGCGCACCGATCCGGTGAACGCGCCCTTCGCGTAGCCGAAAAGCTCGGCCTCGATCAGGTCGTTCGGGATCGCCGCGCAGTTGATCGGGATGAAGCGGCGCGCGCGCCGCGACGACCATTCGTGCAGCAGCCGGGCGGCGACCTCCTTGCCGGTTCCGGTCTCGCCGGTCAGCAGCACCGGCATCGACGTGCGCGCCGCTTGCGCGACCTCGCGCAGCACCGCGCGGGCCGCGTCGCTGGCGGCGACGAACCGGTCCGTCGCGGGGACCGGCGGCTCGACGGCGGCCAGCTCGGCGATGCGCTGCGCGAGCAGCCCGGCCGCGCCCGGCGCGCGCGCGTCGATGACGTCGTAGGCGCCGCGCGCGACCGCCGCACCCGCGTCGCCCGTCGCGACCGCGCCCGCGGCGAACCAGATCCAGGCGACGCCGTTCGTGCGCGTCTCGCCCGCCGCCGCGCGCGGCGGCGCCGCCACGATCTCGGCGACCACGCCCGCGTCGCTCTTGTCGGCGATGCGGACGTCACGGTCGCGCAGCTCCGCGATGAGCTTCGCGTCCGGCGGCCGCCCCGACCACAGCACGGCAGGCATCGGCGGATAGTAACCCGTAGCTAACTCGTATTTCGGCGCCAGGTTCGAAGGTGAGCAACACGGAGGGAGGGGACGATGCTGTTCTTGCAACCGGTTGTGGTGAACGATGCCAGCGCGGCCGACCGAACGCCGCCGGCCGAGGTGCGCGTCGCGGAAGAACGCGCGCCCGATCAGCCGCCGTCATGGTCGGGGTGGTCCGACAGCGTGCTGGCGCAGAGCTCGCTCGATTCGCGGAGCCCATTCGGCGCCAACGCGACGGACAGGAACGACGTGACACCACCGGCGCCGCACACCCCAACCGATACGGTCACGCCGCCGACGACGCCCGGGAAGCCCGACAGCGACACGCCGGCGGACTCGATGAGCACCACGAAGATCCCGCCGCCCGCGCCCGCGAACACGCCGGATGCGGGACCGCCGCCGCCCGTCAGTGGCAGCGGCGCGACGCCGGGAACGACGCCCGCGCCGACCTCGACCGGCGGCACGACCGGCACGCCGGCCGAGCCGGTGCACCAGCCCAGCTCGTCGACGTTTCCGGGCGCCAGGGAGGGGACGGGGCCGCAGCCCGGCTCAGGCGCCAGCAACACGCGTTAAAGTCGGCGGAAAAAGCCACGGCCGAGCACGCGCCAGCGCAGTTTTCGTGATAGGCCTGCGGGCCGATGCAGAAGCGCCTTCTCCGCGTGCTGCCGTGGGTGGTCACGGCCGGGCTGCTG
>DATMZL010001097.1:0-3553 GCA_035607075.1 Polyangia bacterium | reverse complement strand
GTTCTGGATCGTCTTGTGGAGGGTGGTGGTGATCGCGGTGGTCTGGCCGTCGCGCTCTTCCAGGACCAGCGTCTCCAGCGCCTCGGCGTCCGGGAAAAGCTCGAACACGTAGGTGCTGACCAGCCGTTCGGGGCGCGAGATCTCGCGGTACGTCCCGCGGAAGCCGAACTCCTGCCCGTCGGGCGTCCGGTGGACGAAGCGGTACCCGCCGCCGACGCGCAGGTCGACGTCGCACACCACCATCTCCATGTTGCGCGGGCCCAGCCAGCGCTTGATGTATTCGGGCTTCGTCCAGGCGTCGAACACGAGCGCGCGCGGGGCGTCGACCGTCCGGCGCGTGACGATGGTCGGCTTATCGGGGGCGGCGATGACTTCGAGCTTTGCTGACGGTGCCATGGGATTTCTCCTTTTCGTTTTCTTTCATTGTCGGTTTGCCTTGCAGCTCTTGCAGAACGTCGTCGAGGCGCGCGTAGCTCTCCTCCCAGTACTCCCGGTAGGTCGCGATCCAATCGGCGACCAGCTTGAGGCGGCGAGGTTCCAGGCGGCAGGGGCGGCGCTGGGCGTCGCGGCTGCGCGTGATCAGGCCGGCGCGCTCGAGCACCTTGAGGTGCTTCGAGATGGCGGACTGGCTCATGTCGTGCGGCTCGGCCAGCTCGAGCACGGAGGCCTCGCCCCGGGCCAGCTTGGCGATCATCGCGCGCCGGGTGCGGTCGGCGAGCGCTGCGAAGGTGGCGTCGAGATCGTCGGCCGAGATGCGTGCTGCGGCGGTCGCTGTCGTCATGGGTTTATGTATAACCAGTCGGTTAGATAACCGTCAAGTTATATTTGCGCGAGATTTGCGCGCCCGATCTGGGGCGCGAGATTTGCGCGCGTGCCAGCCTGACAAACGACCGTGGCTCAGCTTGCGCGCTCTGCAGGCGGCCCAAATAGTTGAGACCCCGAAAGCCCGGCGACGCGCGGGAACCGTAGATCGAAGAGCAGTCTTGGCCAGCAGTAGAACGAAAAATCCCCGCCCGCCGTCCCCGAACACGCGTTTCACCCGGCGCGAGGCGCTGAAGGCGGGCCTGGGCATGGGCGCGCTGGCGACCGTGGGCGGCGCCGCCTGCGGACAATTCGCGAACCGCTGCGCGGGCGGACCGCAGGGACCCGCGGACGGGATCGGGAGCGCGCAGCTCGCCGCGATCGACACGATCGTCGTGCTGATGCTGGAGAATCGCTCCTTCGACAACTTCCTGGGCGGATTGAAGCTCGATCAGGGCTACCGGGGCGCGAAACTCGTCGACGGTCTGACGGGCGCCGAGGAGATCCCAGACGCGAACGGAACGATGGTTCCGCTGCTGCGCATGGTCGGCAACGGCGCCGTCGATCCGAAGCACGACTGGGTGTCGTCACGGAAGGCGTTCAACAGCGGACGCAACGACGGCTTCCTGCTGCCCAACCCCGGCGCTCACCAGAACGAGGTCATCAGCTGGTTCGACGGTGACCGCATCCCGTTCTTCTACGCGATGGCGCGCGAGTTCACGGTCTGTGACCGCTGGTTCTCGTCGGTGATGGGCCCGACCTGGCCGAATCGTTTCTACCTGCACGCCGCGACCGCCGACGGCCACAAGACGAACCTGCCGATGGGCCTGTCGCCGCCGCCGACGATCTGGGAGCGCATGGCCGATCGCTGCTGGACGGCCAAGAACTACTACTCGAGCAAGCTGCCCTGGTACTCGCTGGCGTTTCCCGCCAAGAGCTTCTCGGGCGACGACGCGGTCACGCCCGAGACGCTGGACCACTTCTTCGCCGACGCCGCTGCTGGATCGCTCCCCAACCTCGCGATCATCGATCCCGACTTCGAGGCGAACGACGGCCACCCGCCCCACGATCTCGCGCTGTGCGAGGCGTTCGCCGCCAGCGTGTACCGCGCGCTGGCGGAGGGCCCGCAATGGTCGCGCAGCCTGCTGGTGATCAACTTCGACGAGCATGGCGGCTTCTACGATCACGTGGCGCCGCCCGAGACCGACGATCCGAACCCCGACTTCCGTCAGCTGGGGTTCCGCGTCCCTGCGATCGTCGTCGGGCCGACGGTGCGGCGGGGCGCTGTCGTGTCGACGCCGTTCGAGCACGTGTCGATCGCCGCGACGCTGAAGACGCGCTTTGGGATCGCGAGCCTGGGCCGTCGGATGGACGCCGCGAATGATCTGACGCCGTGCCTGGACCCCGACGCGGTGGTGGCGCCTCCGCCCGCGCTGCCGGTGGTCGCGCTGAGCGAATCGCGCACGCTGCGCGCGCCGTTGCGCGCGACCAGCCAGCCCGAGATGCACGCGCTGGCCGAACGCCACGGCGTGCCGGAGGGCCACGTCGATCTCCGCTCCGGCGAGGAGCGCGTGCGCAGCTGGCTGCGCCGCGCGCAGGAGCTGGAAGCCGTGAAGGTGATCGCGTGATCGGCTGGCTGGTGCTGTTGCTGTCGGTGGCCGCGGTCGAGCCGGGCGGTCGGCGGTCGTTCGATCTGCGCGTACCCGAGTCACCCGCGGTCGGCGCCGACGCCGACACGACGGTCGCGCGCAGCATCGATCCGCTGCCGTCGCTGATGGCGCCGCCGGCGCCGCGCGATCTTACGCGCGTCGAGACGCGCTGGCGCCCGTTCCTGGGTTTCGTCGGCAACAGCTGGGGCGCGATCGGCGAGGTGCGCATCGAGCACTACTTCAAGAAGCCGTTCATGCTCGGTGTCGAGCTGTCGCCGGTGGCGTTCGCGTCGTCCGGCGACGGGGTGGGCGCGGCGACGCACGTCCGCGCGGTCGGCGCGCTGGTGACCAAACACCTGAGCCTGGGCCTGGGCGTGGGCGCGAAGGTGCAACGATACGGGTCCAGCGGCATGTCGGTGGCGCCGTCGGTGCGCCTGGGCAGCATCGACGGTCTCAACCTGTACCTGACGTACACGCACGCGATCGCGCCCAACAAGTACACCAACAAGCTGACGACGGGGTTCTCGAACGCGCTGGCGAGATTGCAGGTGCCGGTGACGCGCGGGCTGGCCCTGGAGCTGGACGCGGGCGTCAGCCTCGACACGTGGGGGTTCGCGACGCTGGGCCTGCGCCAGCGCGTGTTCGGCAACGGCGGCCCGGGGACCTTGTACATCAGCGGCGGATTCGGCCTGGCGATGGTCGTCGACAAGTCACCCTGCAACTACAACAACACCTACCCGTGCGGATCGTCGGCGACGTCGTACGGGCCGACTGTCTCGGCCGGGCTCGAATACCGCTTCTGACCGTCCCGAGATCGATCGTTGATCGAACGGGCCGAGTTCAGGCATACGAAGGTATGCCGAAACGGACTCGGGTGAGCGTCGCGATCGGACGCGGCGCGGCGGTGGTGGCCTTCGTTCTGCTCGCGCTTCAATCGGCCGACGCGAGGGCGCAGGCGCGCATGCCGACGCACGTCGCCTGCGTGGGCGACAGCATCACGGCCGGGTACGCGGCGTCGTCGAGCAGCAAGTCATATCCCTCGGTTCTCCAGGGGATGTTCGGGAACGGCGTGCAGGTGCGGAACTTCGGCCATTCGGGCGCGA
>DATMZL010000326.1:0-4218 GCA_035607075.1 Polyangia bacterium | reverse complement strand
CGAGGGTCGCGATCATCTTGTCGTACGGCTCTTGGAACTTCTTGATCCCGTCGACCACCAGGTCGTCGGTGACGGTGCGCAGCGAAACGCCGGCCGCTTCCAATTCCTCCAGCGTCGCCCGCGCCTGGTCCAGATCGCTGTCCAGGCTCGCGCGCGTCTTGCCGTGATCGCGGAACGCGGTCAGGGTCTCGACGGGCATCGTGTCGATCGTGTCGGCGCCGATCAGCTCCTCGACGTACATCACGTCGCGATAGCGCGGGTTCTTCACGCTGGTGCTGGCCCACAGCAGGCGCTGCTTGCGGGCGCCGTGCGCCTCCAGCGCTTCCCAGCGCGGCCCCGCGAAGATCCGCTTGTAGCTCTGGTATGCGAGCCGCGCGTTCGCGATCGCGGTCTTGCCGTGTAGCCGCTCGAGGCGCTCCCGCTCGCTGCCGGCCGCCCGCCGCATCTTCTCGTCGAGCAGCTTGTCGACGCTGGTGTCGATGCGGCTGACGAAGAAGCTGGCGACGCTGGCGATGCCGTCGATCTCGGCGTTGCCGCCCGAACGTCCCACGCGGTCTTCGAGCCCTTCGATGAAGGCGCCGGCCACCGCCTCGTACATCTCGCGCCCGAACAGCAGCGTGATGTTGACGTTGATGCCCTCGGCCGTCAGCGACCGCACAGCGGGGACGCCCGCCGCCGTCCCCGGCACCTTCACCATCAGGTTCGGCCGCGCGATGATCTCCCAAAGGTGGCGCGCCTCGGCTACGGTCGCATTCGTGTCGTTGGCGACGCCGGGCGACACCTCGACGCTGACGTAGCCGTCGCCGCCGCGGGTCCGATCGAACGTCGGCCGCAAGATGTCGGCCGTGTCCTGGATGTCCTTGGTGATGAGGCGTTCGTAGACCTGGCGCGCCGGCAGCTCGGGCGTCTCGCGGCGGATTTCCTCGATCTGCGGCGCGTAGTCGCTGCTGCCGCCGATCGCCTTCTCGAAGATCGTCGGGTTCGATGTCACCCCGACCACGCCGGCGTCGGCGACCAGACGGGCGAGCTGCCCGTTCGTGATCATTTTGCGGCTGATGAAGTCCAGCCAGATCGACTGTCCATAGCCCTGCAGTGAAGACGTCATGACGATGATTATGGGGATGGAAGGGGAGAAGGGCAGCAGCACGATGACGAAGGACCAGCTGGACAAGCTCTGCATCAATACGCTTCGGTTTTTGGCGGTCGACGCGGTCGAGCAGGCGCACTCGGGCCACCCGGGTCTGCCGTTGGGCGCTGCCCCCATGGCCTACGTGCTGTGGAGCCGCTTCCTGCGCCATGATCCGCGCGATCCGCGCTGGTGGGACCGGGATCGTTTCGTGCTGTCAGCCGGACACGGCTCGGCGCTGCTGTACGCGCTGCTACATCTGTTCGGGCACGACCTGCCGCTCGACGAGCTGCGCCGCTTCCGGCAGTGGGGCAGCCGCACGCCCGGCCACCCGGAGTCGCATCTGACGCCCGGCGTGGAGGCGAGCACCGGCCCGCTCGGCCAGGGCCTGGGCAACGCCGTCGGCATGGCGATCGGCGAGGCGCACCTGGCCGCCCGCTACAACCGACCCGGCCACGACATCATGACCCACCGGACCTTCGTGCTCGCCAGCGACGGCGACGTGATGGAGGGCGTGGGCGCCGAGGCGGCGTCGCTGGCCGGCCACCTGCGGCTCGGGCGTCTCATCGTTCTTTACGACAACAACCACGTCACGCTGTCGGGCACGACATCGATCACGTTCAGCGAGGACGTCGCGGCCCGCTTCGGCGCGTACGGCTGGCAGGTCGATCGCGTCGCGGACGGCAACGACCTGGCGGCGATCGATCGCGCGCTGCGCGGCGCGATCTCCGACACCGAACGTCCGTCGCTGATCATGGTCGACACGGTCATCGGATATGGCGCGCCGAACAAGAGCGGCACCTTCGAGGTGCATGGCTCGCCGCTGGGCGCGGACGAGACCCTGCGCACCAAAGAAAATCTCGGCTGGCCGGCGCAGCCCACCTTCTTCGTCCCGCCCGAAGCGACGGCGCACATACAAGATTCGCTGGCGCGCGCGCGCGCGGAGGTCGACGCGTGGCGGAGGCGGTTCGTCGAGTACGAGCGCGAGTTCCCGAAACCGGCCGCCGGGCTGGCGCGGCGCTTCGACGGGCGCTTGCCCGATCACTGGGCGCGGGGCCTGCCTGTCTTCGCGCACGACGACAAGGGGATGGCGACGCGCAAGGCGTCCGAGAGCGTGCTGCAGCAGCTGGCCGACACGATCCCCGATCTCGTGGGCGGCTCCGGCGATCTCGATCCGTCGACGTTCAGCTGGTTGAAGAAGAGCGGCGACTTCGAGGCGGAGGCGGCGGGCCCGAACGGATCGCAGGGGACCGTCGGGGGCGGCTGGAACTACGCCGGGCGCAACATCCACTTCGGTGTGCGTGAGCACGCGATGGGCGCGGCGGTGAACGGTCTCGCCTATCACGGCGGCTTCATCCCGTTCGGCGCGACGTTCCTGGTGTTCTCGGATTACATGCGGCCGGCCATCCGGCTGGCGGCGCTGTCGCGCCTGGGATCGATCTTCGTGTTCACCCACGACAGCATCGGTCTGGGTGAGGACGGGCCCACGCACCAGGCGATCGAGCAGCTGGCGGCGCTGCGCGCGATCCCGGACCTGCTGGTGATCCGTCCCGGCGACGCCAACGAGACGCGCATCGCCTGGCAGGTCGCGATCGAATCGCGCGATCGCCCGACGGCGCTGGTGCTGACGCGCCAGGCGGTTCCGACGCTGGATCGCGATCAGTTCACGGATGCCGAGGGGCTGCGTCGCGGCGCCTACGTGCTCGACCGCGAGCCGTCGGGCGCGCCCGCGCCCGACGTCATCTTGATCGCGAGCGGCTCGGAGCTGGCGGTGGCTGTCGCGGCCGCGGACAGGCTGCGCGCCGACGGCGGCATCCGCGCGCGCGTCGTCTCGATGCCGTGCTGGCGGTTGTTCGAGGAGCAGGACCGCGCCTATCGGGACGCGGTGCTGCCGCCGGCGGTCACGGCGCGCGTCGCGGTCGAGGCGGGCTCGTCGCTCGGCTGGGATCGCTTCGTCGGCGGCGACGGCGCGATCGTCGGCATCGATCGGTTCGGCGCGTCCGCGCCCGGCGAGACGGTCATGCGCGAGTACGGCTTCACGGCCGCGCACGTCGCCGAGACAGCGCGCGGCGTGCTCGGTTAGTCGCTCCGCGCCGTAGGCGCGGTGTGCGACTATTGTTTTTTCAGTAGCCGCGATCCCGCGCTGCGCGCGGGGGCGGCAGCGCCGTCACTTTACAAGCCGTCGCGGCAGGCGCTACGCTGCGCTCGGTAAAATGAAGGGCGCGTGGCGAGGATCACTTATGGCCTTCGGTGTTGCGCTCATCGCCGCCGCGGGATGCGGACCGTCGTCGGACAACGGCGGTAAGGGCGGCGCGGGCGGAAACGCGGGTGCGGGTGGACGCGGCGGCACCAGCGCTGCGGCAGGCAGCGGCGGCAGCGCGGGCGGTTCCGGCACCACCGGCAGCGCAGGCGCGGGCGGCACAGGCGCGGGCGGAAACGCAGGAAGCGTTGGCACCGGCGGCGGCGCTGGTACGAACGCGGCCGGCAACGCGGGCAGTGGCGGAAGCGCGGGAGGCCCTGGCGCGGGCGGACGCGGCGGTAGCGCGGGCACGACCGGCGCCGCGGGCACGAGCGGCAACGCTGGGACGACCGGCAACGCGGGCACGACCGGCAACGCGGGCACGACCGGCAACGCAGGTACGAGCGGCAACGCGGGAGCGGGCGGACGCGGCGGTACGACCGGGAGCGCGGGGACGAGCGGCGCTGCCGGTACGACCGGAAGCGCGGGCACGACCGGAAGCGCGGGCACGACCGGCAGCGGGGGAACCGGCGGCGTCGCCGGTGGTGCGGGCACGGGCGGCGTCGCTGGCGGCAGCGCGGGTACGGGCGGCGCGGCGGGGAGCGGTGGGACCGGCGGCGCGGCGGGAACCGGCGGCGGCGGCGGAACCGGGATCGCGACCCGCGACGTCGACATTCTGTTTCTCGTCGACGATTCCTCGTCGATGCGGCTGACGCAGACGAGCCTGGTTCAGAGCTTCCCGGCGTTCGTGACCGCGCTGAAGGCCGCGCCGCAGGGCATGCCCAACCTTCACATCGCGATCATCTCGTCCGACATGGGCGCCGGCGACGGCAGCATCGCGAATTGCAATTCG
>DATMZL010001046.1:0-4764 GCA_035607075.1 Polyangia bacterium | reverse complement strand
ACCGGTGTCAGCGTCGGCGGTCGACGGCTCAGCCTGCGGCGCGTCGGTCGGGGCCGGTCCCGACAGCCGCTTGACACTCCCACATGACCGCATATTGTCAGCGCCGCAATGGCTTCAGAGAAAGACGACAAGAAGAAGGCGAAACCGGCTGCCGCGAAGGCGGAAGCCGCGGACGAAGCAGCGGAGAAGCCCGCGAAAGCGGAGAAGGCCGCGAAGCCCGCCAAGAAGGCGGCGGCCGCGGCGCCTTCGGGTCCTCCGTGCCGCGTCGACGGCTGCAAGCAGCCCGTGCGCGCGAAGGGTTATTGCCGCAAGCACTTCATCGCCTGGCGGCGCGGCGAGGTGGGCGACCATCATCGCTACAAGATCTGCAGCAAGGAAGCGTGCCGGAAGCCGCGCACGAAGGGCGGTTTCTGCGACGAGCACGCCGGCGTCGCGCCGGCTGCCGCCGCGCCCGCCGCCGAAGGCGGAGCTCCCGCGTAAAGCGGCGAGCGGCCTGTGCAGAAGATCGTCATCCGCGGCGGCGCCCGCCTGCAGGGCGAGGTGCACGTCTCCGGATCGAAGAACGCCGCGTTGCCGATCCTCGCGTCCGCGCTGCTGGCGCGCGGCCGCTCGACGTTCCGCAACGTCCCCGCGCTGGGCGACGTCCGTACGATGGGGCGGCTGCTCACGCGCCTCGGCGCCGACGTCGAGGACACGGGCAAGGGCGTCATGCGCATCGACACGACGGACGCGGCCGGCCACGAAGCGCCCTATGAGCTGGTCAAGACGATGCGCGCGTCCGTGCTGGTGCTCGGGCCGCTTGTCGCGCGCCGGGGCCGCGCGCGCGTGTCGCTGCCGGGCGGGTGCGCGATCGGCGCGCGTCCGATCGACCAGCACCTCAAGGGCCTCGAGGCGATGGGCGCGCGCATCGACCTGGCGCGCGGATACGTCAACGCCAGCGCGCGGCGGCTGCGCGGCGCCAGCGTCGTCTTCGACATGGTCACCGTCACCGGCACCGAGAACCTCATGATGGCGGCGGCGCTCGCGCGCGGACGCACCACGCTCGAGAACGCGGCGCGCGAGCCCGAGGTCGAGGAGCTGGGCCGCGTGCTCAACAAGATGGGTGCGCGCATCACCGGCGCGGGAACGTCGCTGATCACGATCGAGGGCGTCGACGAGCTGACGCCGATCGAGCATTCGGTCATCCCCGACCGGATCGAGGCGGGAACACTATTGGTCGCGGGCGCGATCACGGGCGGCAACGTGCTGCTGCGCGACTGTCTCCCCGAGCACCTCGAGGCGGTCATCGCGAAGTTACGCGCCGCCGGCGCCGAGGTCGCCGCCGACGGTGACGGCATCCGCGTGCGCGGCAAGCGCGAATTCCATCCCGCCGACGTGTCGACGCAGCCTTTCCCTGGTTTCCCAACCGACATGCAGGCGCAGTTCATGGTGCTGATGACGCGGGCGCGCGGGCAATCCGTGCTGTCGGAGACCATCTTCGAGAACCGGTTCATGCACGTGCCCGAGCTGATGCGCATGGGCGCCGACATTCACATCGAGGGCCGGACGGCGATCGTGCGCGGGCCGACCAAGCTCACGGGCACGACGGTCATGGCGACGGACCTGCGCGCGTCGGCGTGCCTGGTGCTGGCCGGCCTGATCGCGAGCGGAAAGACCGAGATCCTCCGCATCTACCACCTCGATCGGGGCTACGATCGCCTCGACAAGAAGCTGCGCGCGCTGGGCGCCGACGTCCGCCGCGCGAAAGGAAGCGCGTGAGCACCGTGGCCGCCAAGAAAGTGAAAGCGAAGGCGCAAGCTGCGAACGCGAAAGCGAGCGCGAGCGCGTCCGCACCGCCGCTGACGATCGCGCTGCCGCGCGGCCGCATCCTCGACGAGGCGCTGCCCCTGTTCAAGCGGGCGGGCATCGATCTCGGGGCCGCCGAGAAGGCGCGCGCGGGGCGCCGGCTGATCATCCCGATCCCCGAGCACGACATGCGCGTGCTGATCGTGCGCGACGCCGATGTGCCCGCCTACGTCGAGCACGGCGCCGCCGATCTGGGCATCGCCGGGCGCGACGTCCTGGAAGAGCAGGACCGCGATCTGTACGAGCCGCTCGATCTCGGCATCGGCCGCTGCCACCTGGCCGTCGCCGAGCCCGAAGATCGGCCCGTCGACGAGCGGGCGCGCGTTCACCTGCGCTACGCGACGAAGTTCCCCGAGCTCACGCGGCGCCACCTGCAGGCGCGCGGCGTGGTCGCCGAGATCATCAAGCTCTACGGATCGATCGAGATCGCGCCGCTCGTCGGGCTCGCCGATCGCATCGTCGACCTGGTGTCGTCGGGCGAGACGCTGCGCCAGCACCGGCTGCGCGAGGTCGAGACGATCCTCGAGGTCAGCGCCCGCGTCTGCGTCGGCCGCGCCGCCGCCAAGCTGCGCAGCGACCGCATCGATGAGCTGCTCGCCAAGCTACGCGCGGTTCTCTGAAGCGTCCTAGAGCGGGCAGCCGAAGGTCGCGACGATCTTCCAGGAACGGTTCGTCTTCACCGGCTCACACCACGAGCCGTACAGCGTGATACTCAGCGCGCGCGCGTCGACGTAGTCCCAGCCGTCCACGTGCGATCGGTCGCGCGGCACCGTCAGGCCGTTGAACGTGACGACGACAGCGTCGGGGACGGGCGGCGGGTCGGCGCTCAGCGCGAACGTGCACGACGCGTCGGGCGCCGTCAGCAGCGGGCCGATCGTCTTCTCGGTAAAGAACCTCGGGCTGGGCGATTGCGGGTAACCGCCGGCGACGGCGAGCGCGTTCAGCGCGTCGACGTCCGCCGCGGCGGACGTCGCCGACGGCGCGACGACCAGCGTCGGCAGTCCCGCCGCCGCCGCGTCGGCGATCGCGCCGACCGCGTCGATCTGCGCCTGCGCCGGATCGAGCGACAGCGCGTCGGCTGTTCCGGCGCAGGTCGGCGCGGCGTCGGTCACCAGCATCAGCATCTTGGGGCTCTGATCAGCGAGCGACAGCATGAACGCGGCGGCCGTATCGATCGCCGCGGCGGTCGGCGATCCGCTGGCGCCGGTGCCCGCCGCGACGAGGTGCGCGATCACGTGGAACGCGGCGTCGGGCACCGGCGGGAGGTTGACGGGGCCCACCGTGCCGGCGCCGCAGGCGGGGCCGTCGTCCGGGAACACGTAGAGGCCCCAGTCGATCCGGCTGTCGTTCGCGGTGATCGTCTGGGTCACACCCGACAGGAACATGTTCCAATCGTTCGTGGCCGTCGCGACCGATCGGTCGTACACGACGAGGATCTGCGACGCGAGCAGACCGCCGACGATCTCGCGCTGGCCGCAGTTCGCGTCCGCCGTCGGCCAGCGAACGTCCGCCAGGCCCGGTGAATCGCCCGGCGCATCGCCTCCGGGCAGGCCATCGCCCGTGGCCCGCGTGTCGCCGCCCGGTGCCCCATCGCCGGTGATGAAACCGGTGCCGGCGTCCTGTTGCAGCGCGCCCCGCCGGCAGCCCAGGCCGGCCAGCGCGATCATCGCTAAAGGTGCGACGCGCATGACGCGA
Source organism: Polyangia bacterium (assembly GCA_035607075.1). Taxonomy (GTDB): domain Bacteria; phylum Myxococcota_A; class Polyangia; order Fen-1088; family Fen-1088; genus JADGRB01. The sequence continues at coordinate 1,224 of DATMZL010001046.1, read as the reverse complement.
TACCATTGAAGCATGCCTCTGGATCGCGTGGGGAGCCGGCGAGCTTTGCTCGCCGCGTACCATCGCGGGAGGGTCCGGGAACCCTTCCAGGGTGCCCGTCTGGATTGGCGCGTTTTCGCCATTTTCCTGTCGTTAAGTGTCCTCGAGGGCGCTTGCGCGCATCAGGAATCGACGCCGGCTGCCGCGCCGCCGTCGTCGGCCAGCCGCCTGCTGGACGCGTCGCTGCCCGCGTTTCACCGGCCGACGCTGCAGGGTGGGACATTCGACTCCTCCAGCGCATCGGGTCGCCTGCTGGTGATCGACTTTTTCGCTGCGTACTGCCGGCCCTGTCAGCGGAAGCTGCCCGCGCTGGAGGCGCTGCACCGTCGCCAGCCCGGCCTCTCGATCGTCGGCGTGTCGCTGGACGAGAACGGCGACGTCGCCCGCAAGTCGGTCGTCCGGCACCACCTGACATTTCCCGTCGTCCACGACGCGGGCAACGTGTTGGCCGGCCGGCTGCGCGTGACGGAGCTACCGATCTCGTTCGTTGTCGACGGCCAGGGCCGCATCCGCTGGGTGGGCGGGCCCGATCAACCGGACGACGCGCTCGCGCAGGCCGTAGCCGCGCTCACGGCTGAAAACCCGCTGCCCGTGAGACAATGAACGCATGAATCGCATGTCGATCATGTCGATTGCACGCGGGTGGTTGCTGGCGACGGTGTTGGCGTCGGTCGGTGCAGGCACGGGCACGATCGGCTGTGTGCAGACGTCGACCGCGAAGGCGCGCAGCGTGTTGCCGCACGTCCCCGCCGAGCAGGCGCGCTGCCGCGTCGCCGCCAGTCAGTCGAGCCCGCTGGTGACCGAATGGCCTGCCTCCGAGAAGGCGAACCTGGAGGTGTTGTTGCGGAGCGGGACGGTTGCGGTCGCGTACTCGGGCTGCGCCATGCGCCTCCTGCCGGAGTGCCGCGTGAACGGCGAGTACCACTGGCAGCAGACGACGGCTGCGACCGATTCGCTGGAGATCAACGACGCCGACGAGCTGTTCGCGAAGTTGCCGCTGGGCGCCGTGTCGCTGGAGGCCGAGCTGAAGCGGTCCGGCAAGCTGTCCGTGAAGACGACGGTCGCCGGTCAACTGCGGCTGCAGAACGCCAACGTCAACGACATCCCGCGCGAGGGTCCGTGCGCGCAGGCGACGCACATCGTGACCGGCTTGTCGCTGGGCGCGTTCGCGCTCACCGCGGGCGG
>DATMZL010000333.1:0-5744 GCA_035607075.1 Polyangia bacterium | reverse complement strand
TAATCCGACGGGCGCGGCGCTGCGGCTAACGCTGGCTGCGCCGCCTGCGGACCCGCGCCAGCACCAGCGCCAGACCCAGCAGCGATCCCGACAGGAGCGTCCCGCGCGCCGTCGGCGCTTCGACGACCATGCAGCCCGCGTAACAGCTGCACGTCCCCGTCGACGTGTTGCAGCTGTTGGTGCACTCGCTGTCCGACGTGCACGTCGCGCCCGCGCCCTTCTTCGTCTGACAGACGTCGGTCGAATCGCAGTACGCGCCGTCGACGCACTCGAGCGCGGCGCACGATTGTCCGATGGCGGCCAGCGCCGGCGCCGCGGCGCACATGCCGTCGACGGGCGGGGTGGCGCTGGTGTCGGCGCCCTGGCAGTTGCCGGTCGTGCATTCATACGACTGCGTGCAAGCGCCGCCCATCGCGACCTTCGCCATGACGAACGACATGCAGGCGGCCATGTTGGCGGAGACGCCCTGCTTGAACTCGTCGCAGGTCATCGCGGTGAGCGAGTCGATGCAGCTCTTGCTCGCGGCCGCGTCGTAGCTGGCCCGGCCCTGCGCTTGCGAGGCGCCGATCTCCGCGGTCAGGAGCGAAATGACCGACGCGTTGTTCGACACGCATTGTGTCGGCGTCTTGCCGCTCAGCTCGCTGGCGTCGCAGCAGGTGAAGTTCTTCGCGCACAGCGCCTCGGCGTACTTCTGCGCGAAGTTGTCGATCGTGATGACGGCGCTGCCGCCGGCGCCGCCCATGCCGCCCCCGCCCATCGTGCCGCCGCCGCTCGTGCCGGCGGTGCCGGTCGTCTTCGAGCTGCTGCTGCTGCAACCGACGAGGAACATCAGTCCGAAGGCGATCCGCTGCAACGTCGTCATGTGCCTAGGGTCGCTGATTGGCGGATTTTTTCCAGTTCGCGGACCGGAGCTACGGGAGCGGCACTCGCAGCATCGTCGCGGTTCTGCCCACCGTCGCGGTGTCGACGCCGAGTTGGGCGGTGTCGTTGTCGCCCAGGCACCACACCGACTCGTCGGGCTTGCGCGCGCAGGTGAAGAAGCGGCCGGCGCGCACTTCGATCCAGCCGCTCGTCGGATCGGCGCGCAGCATGGTCGGGACTGCGTCAACGAGGTCCGGTCCGCCGATCTGGCCTTCGGTGTTTCGCCCGGCGCACCAGATCTCGCCGCCCGGCCGCAGGCCGCAGGTGTGGAACGTGCCGACCGACTCCTCTGACCAGTCGCTGTACGTCGGGACCTGCGCGGGCGTCAGGCGTGGCGCCACGTCGCCGACCGCGAGCGCGCCGCTCGACTGCGCGCCCCAGCACCAGAGGCTGCCGTTGCGCTTGCGCGCGCAGGTCGTCGACTGCGCGCAGCCGACCGAAACCCAGTCGGCGTCGCCGCCGACCTGGACGGGCGCGCGCATCTCTTGTGGGTTCGTCACGCCCTGACCCAGCTGCGAATCCGTGTTTCGCCCCCAGCAGTAAAGGCGCCCCGGCGCGCGAATGCCGCAGCCGTGCCCCTGGCCGGTCGCGACGAACGTCCAGTCGCGCGCGTCGCCCAGCTGCACCGGCGACGTTCGGTCGTCGCCCGGGTACTGATCGCCGAGGCCCAGCTGCCCCTCCTGGTTGTAGCCCCAGCACCAGACGCTGGCGTCGGCGAGCACCGCGCACGTGAACTCGAACGCGGTGCGCACGTCGACCGCCTTCGCGGACAGCGCCACCTGGCGCGGCTCGGCGCGCGACGTGCGATCGCCCGATCCGAGCTGGCCGTTGGCGTTGCCGCCCCAGCACCAGACGCCGCCGTCGCTGGCCAGCGCGCAGGTGTGGTGGCTGCCCGTCGCCGGCGCGATCCACGGCCCGCCCGCGACCGTCACCGGCGGCAACGTCGTGCCGCCGTCGGCGGCCGGGACGCCCAGCTGGCCGTCGCTGTCGTCGCCCCAGCAGCGGAGCGCGCCCGCCGCGACCGCGCACGCGTGCCCGAACCCCGCGGCCACGCGCACGTCGGTCAGCTGCAGCACGACCGGCGTGGAACCGTCGGTGGGATGCAGCACCTCGCCGCTGCGCGTGCACGCCGGCGCGACCGCCGCCGTCGCCAGCGCGACCAGCGCGCACACGAGTCGCCGGCGCAGCTTCATGGCGACTCGATCCCCAGGTTCGCACCCAGCAGCAGGCCGCGCGCGCTGGCGACGACCGCGCCCGCGTCGGTCGCTTCCACGCCGCGCAGCGCCGCCCCGACGTCGACGCCGGCGGTCACGTGCAGCGCGCGCCCGAGCGCGATCCGCCCGACCACGCGTAACCGCCCGACGACGAGCAGGTTCGCATACGGCGCGCCGTCTGCGCCCGGCGCCGGCTCGGCGCGGAACGAGAGCCAGCTGGCCGCCGCGCCCGCACCCACCGCCAGCGACGCGCGCCGCGCGCCCACGACCCGCACGAAGAACGTCGCGCTGCCGCCCAGGCCCAACGCGCTGACGCGGCCGTGGGGCGCCGCCGTGGCGGGCGCCGTACGCAGCTCGCCGGCGATCTCCAGGTGCCAGCGCGGCGCGACCATGCGCCCGAACGCGTCGGCCCCCACCAGCGTCAAATCGCCGCCGCCCAGAAACCGTTCGAACACGCCGCGCGCCCCGACCGCGCCCTCCTCGCCGGACTGCACGGGCGCCATGACCTGTCGGACCGTGCTGACCACTTGCGGCCGTGCCTGCGCCTGCGCCTCCCGCGCGCGCGCCGTGTCCAGCGCGACCTCCGCCCAGCTGGCGCGCAGCAATTCGTCGGCCTCGATCGCGATCGCCGCCGCGCGCCCGTCGTCGGGAATGCGCGACAGATCGACGTCGCGCCGCACGCGCTTGCGCGTGACCGCGTCGCGCACCTCGATGTCGACCGTCGCCTTCGCCGTGTCTTCCGGCGAAAGGTCGACGGTCAGCGTCGCCAGCGCCGCCGCCGGCGGATGGGCATCCGCCGAGCACGCGGCGATCCCCTGCGACGCCAGCGTGTGCTGCAGATCCGACAGCACGCTCGCCCGCTGCGCTTCGGTCCACCCCTCGACGCCCAGCTGCAACTGCACCCACGGCCCGTCGCCCGCGCAGCCCGGCGCCGCCGCTGCCTCCCGCGCCGGCGAAAACGCCGCGAGCAGCATCAGGGCAAACACCGTCGGACCGCGCATCCGCGTCCATGATAGCGATCCCCGCTCGATTCGTCGCATGGCACGCAACGCCGTTCGCCGCCGTCCGAGTAATACGGCGTGCCGCGGTATCGGTTGGAATACGAAGACGACTACCTGGACGACCTGCGAACGCTTCGCCGAGTGTATGACCTACCGATCATCACGAAGGCGGTTCTAGGCCTCGCTGACCAGGCCGAGGTCGTGTCCCGCAATCGGAAAAGGCTGCTTGCGCCGATTTCGTGGTGCCCGGCGGCGACCTGGGAACAGCGGGTGGCGAGCTACCGTATGCTCTACCGGGTCGAGGCCGACGTCGTGCAGGTGCTTCGGGTAAGATTCAAGGGCTCGAAGTCATCGGAGGAGATGGGACCATGAGCTCGTGGCACACGCAGGAAGAAGTCGATGTTCTGGTGCGCGAGCGGGTGTCGGACCAGCTGCGCAAGGACATCGCCGCCTATGACGGCGCGCCGGAGGCCGCCAAGGAGATCCTTCGGGGTCTCGCCGCTGCGCGGCTGATGGACATCGACCTCCGGCCGTTCGAGGACGCTCTGGCGGAAAAGCACCGGCACCTCGACTCGAGCGCGGCCTGATCAGCGCGAGACGCCCGTTTCCAGCGTGAGGTCCGCGAACACGAACCCGTCCCGCTCGACCACTTCGCCGCCGCGGATCGGGACCGGACGCTCGAACATCGGCCCGTCGTACGCGAACGAGTGGAACTCGCCGCGCTCGCCGCACGGGTCGACGCCCGCCGGCAGGTCGGCCAGCAGCGCGGCGTCGAAGTCGCGGCCCGCGAACGTGGCCGGTAGCTGCTTCGGGTCGACGCACGTCAGACGCGCGCGCAACCCGGCGCCGATCATCCGCTGCGCGAGCGCGTCCGTCGGGATGCCCCAGATCGGGAAGAGCGGCGTCAGGCCCGACCCGCGCAACCGGTCGTCGCGATAGCGGCGCACGTCTTCGAGGAACAGGTCGCCGAACGCGACCGCCGTGATCCCGTCGCCGCGCGCGCGGTCCATCGCTGCCGCCATCGCCGCTTCGTACTCGGCGTTGCTGCATGGGTAGGGGATCGCGACGGTCAGCAGCGGCAACCCGACCGCCGCCGCCTGCGCCGCGAGCAAATCCGTTCGCACCGCGTGCATCGCCACGCGATCGAAGGTCTGGTTGACCGTCGTCAGGAGTCCGACGACCTCGATGTCGGGATGTTCGCTGCGAAGCACGTGCAACGTCCACGCGCTGTCCTTGCCGGACGACCAGGCGAGCAGGGCGCGGGTGGGGGTGGCGAGCATGGGCGGAGTATCGCGCGCTTCGCGCCGCGCTCACGTCTCTTCGCACCGCAAGAACTCGACGTGGAAACGAACGGGGCCGCCGGGCGTGACGTGGTGTGGTTCCGTCGGCGGTGCGACGCCCGGGTTGTCGGGCGTCAGCAGGAACGTGCGGCGGGGCGACTCCAGCGTGTAGTCGAGCCGGCCGGCTTCGACGACGATCTTCGCCCAGACCCCCGGTTTGGTCCGGTGATCGCGAATCAATCCGCCCGGCACCGTCGCCTCGGTGAAGGTCGCGGTGCGTTTGTATTCGCGCGCGCCCGCCGGCAGCTCCGGCATCCGGCAGGTCGGGCATTCGATCGCCGCGCCCACCTTCGCCGCGCGGCCCGCTTCGCTCGCGACCCAGGGCCGGCTCTGCCAGGGCGGCCGATGGCGTACGTGTTGCGTGTGTCCGCAACCGAGCTCGGCGACCCAGTCGCCGCCCGCATCCTGGTGAAACCCGGTGATGATCGTCGTGGCCATGGTCGACGTCAGTCGCTGATCGATGGATGGAGTATCGCCGCGCTCGGCGCGATAGTGCACGCAAGATGAAGGACGTCGAAGCGTTGGTAGCCGACCTGCGCCAGTTCGTCGCCGAGCGCGACTGGCAGCAGTTCCACGATCCGAAGAACCTGACGATGCTGCTCGCGTCGGAGGTGGGCGAGCTGGTTGCCGAGTACCGCTGGGTCGCGGGCGACGCCGCGGACGCCCACTCGCGCGAGGTCGCGGCGCGCGCGCGAATCGCCGACGAGATCGGCGACGTCGGGATCGCGCTCCTGCTGCTGTGCGACCGGACCGGGATCGATCTTGGCGAGGCGATGGCGACGAAGCTCGCGAAGAACCGGGGGCGTTATCCGGTCGAAGCGTCGCGCGGGAAGGCCGAGCGGCCGGGGTAGCGCGCTTGTTTCTCAAAAAGCGCGTGCGAGTCGCCGATATGTCGGTAACGGAGAAAACATGCGCCGATGGATCGCTGCTCTAGCCGTTTGCTTTGCGCTGCTCGCGTTGCGCGTGCCACTTCCGGCCGCGTTCGAATGCCACGACTGTCACGCGGGCATCGCGCAAGCGGCGGAGCAGGCCGTTTTCTTCAACACCAAGAGCCTCATTTATCACCACGACGGATGCATGGCCGCGAATCGCTGCACCGTGAACTGCATCTGGATCCCGCGGGCGGACGCCATCAAACGTGGCGGCCGGCCGTGCAAGCTCTGTGGCGGGTAGCGCGCGCGGGATACGCTCACAGATGACGTAGTCGCAAGGCGCGCCCGCAGGTCCGCGCGTGCTGGGCGGCGCCGGCGAGCTCGCTGAGGGCGCGG
>DATMZL010000337.1:0-4320 GCA_035607075.1 Polyangia bacterium | reverse complement strand
TCGGCGATGATGTCCGACGCGCCGTTCCCGACGACGTGGATGCCCAGGACCTCCTTGGTCTTCGCGTTGATGACCACCTTCACGAACCCGTCGGTGTCGGCATTTGCGATCGCGCGCCCGAGCACGCTGAACGGGAACTTGCCGACCTTGACGTCGCGCCCGCGCTGCTTCGCCTCGTCGGCGGTGATGCCCGCCGACGACACCTCCGGATCGCTGAAGATGACGGCCGGGATGACGCGGACATCGAACTCCGCCTTGTGGCCCGCGATCACCTCGGCGACGACCTCCGCCTCGCGTGACGCCTTGTGCGCCAGCATCGGCTGCCCGGCGACGTCGCCGATCGCGTAGATGCCGGGGACGTTCGTGCGCAGGCGCTTGTCGACGGTGACGAAGCCGCGTTCGACCTTCACGCCGACCTCCTCCAGGCCGAGGCCTTCGGAGTTCGGGCGGCGCCCGACAGCCACCAGCACCTTGTCGGCTTCGACCGTCACGTCCTTGCTATCCGCATTGCCGGCGTCGAGCACGACCGCCGCGCGTCCGCCCTGCTCGCTCCACGACTTCGCCTTCGCGCCGGTCATCACCTCGACGCCCAGCTTCTTCAGCTTGCGCGCGACGACCTGCACGATATCGGGATCGTTGCCGGGCAGGATCGCGGGCAGCGCCTCGACGACCGTGACCTTCGATCCCAGCTTGGCGTACAGCGTGCCGATCTCGATGCCGATGTAGCCGCCGCCGATGACGACGAACCGCTCCGGGACGCTGTCGAACGCCAGCGCGCCCGTCGAATCGACGATGCGGTTGCCGTCGAACTTGAAGCCCGGAATCTCGATCGGCCGCGAGCCCGTCGCGACGACGATGTTGTCGGCCTGGATCGTCACCTTGCCGCTCGCCTCGGTCAGCTCGACGGTGTTGCGCGACACGATGCGCGCGACGCCCGTGCGGTAGTCGCAGCCGTTGGCCTTGAGCAGGATCTTCACGCCGCCGGTCAGCTTGCTGACGACCTCGCCCTTCCAGGTCTGCATCTTCACCATGTCGACGCGGAAGTTGTCGGCGAGGATGCCGATGTCCGCGCCGTGGCGGAGCTTGTCGTAGTACTTCGACGCCGTGATCAGCGCCTTCGACGGGATGCAGCCGACGTTGAGGCAGATGCCGCCCGGCTTGTCGCGCTCGACCACCATCGCCTTCTTCTTGAGCTGCCCCAGCCGGATCCCGGCGACGTAGCCGCCCGGGCCTGCACCGATCACCAGCGCTTCGACGTGAATTGCATCCGCCATGCGGCGGCTCATACCACAAACGATCGTGCGGCGTCAGTCGAGGTAGTCGCCGGGCTCTGGCTGATGCTGGAACGGGAGCGGGTGCACAGACGCCGCGACCAGCAGGATGCCGACGGCGGCCAGCACGGCAATGCGGCCGCGGCGGTTCTGGCCGGCGCGTGGATCGGCTGCCATCGCCCACGCGAAAAGTCCGCCGAACAGCATGCCGCCGCCGTGCGCGAAGTTGTCCAGGCCGACGAACGCGCCGATCAGGAACCAGGCCCCGATCCAGATCAGCTGCTGTCGGATCGCGGGGTGCTGCGCGAACGCGCGCCAGCTCCCGAACCGCATCCGCAGCCCGACAAGCAGCCAGCCGATCACGCCGAACAGCGCGCCCGACGCCCCCGCGCTGACCGCGTCGTGGCCGATGACGCTGACGGCGGCGCCGACGATGCCGCTGCCCAGATACAGCGCGAGGAACTTCCACGTGCCCAGCGCCCGCTCCGCGTCCGTGCACATCTTGAATCCGAACCAGGTGTTGAGCACGATGTGCATGACGCCGATGTGCAGGAACATCGACGTCGCCAGGCGCCAGTACTCGCCCGACCAGACCAGCTGGCGTTCGACAGCGCCGAAGCGGAGCAGGGTCGCGATGCTCTGGGTGTTGCCGGTCAGCTCGGCGATCACGAATACGATCGCGCACACCGTGAAGATCGCTGCGGTGCCCGGCGCCTCGCGCAGCACCTGGCCGAGGGGGCGGCGCGGCCGAGGCGGCGGCGCGGCGTCGGTCGTCGTTTGCAAGCCCACACCAGAACTATAGTCTGCGGTGACTTGCGCGGCAGCCGGGCCGGCATAAAAACGGCGGCATGGACGACGCGCGCGTGGCCGTGCTGGCGCTCGTGTTCGCGGCCGGCGCCGCGTGCCGCAGCGACCGCATCGACCTTCCCGGTCCAGATGCGCGCTGCGCGAGCGCCGCGGAGGTTGACGGCCTCCGCCTCAACCAGCTCCAGGTCATCGGAAGTCACAATAGTTACCGGCGCCGCACCGACGAGGCGCTGTTCGCATACGTTCAGGGCCTGGCGGCGTGCCTCTCGGCCGAGCTCGATCCGGAGAACTGGGACTACGATCATGTGCCGCTGCGCGAGCAGCTGGATACGTACGGCGTTCGCGCGCTGGAAATCGATCTGTTCAACGATCCCGCAGGCGGCCGGTTCTACAACCGTCAGGGGTTGCGCTGGATCGGCGAGCCGGTCGCATCCAACATCCCGGAGCTGCTCGAACCGGGGCTGAAGGTGCTTCACGTGCCCGACTTCGATTACCGCACGCACCACCCGACCTTCCGGTCGGCGCTGCGCGAGATCGCCGCCTGGAGCGACGCGCATCCAGGCCACGTGCCGCTGGCGATTCACCTCGAAACCAAGCAGGCGACGGTCGCCGACGATCTCCCCGATCTCGGGTTGACGACGGCGGTCCCGTTCGACGCCGCGGCGGCGGCCGCGATCGACGCGGAGATCCGGTCGGTCTTCGCGGTTTCGCGCATCATCACGCCCGACGAGGTGCGCGGCGCGCACGCGACGCTCGACGAGGCGGTGCGCGCGCGCGGATGGCCCACGCTCGCCGCCGCGCGCGGCCGCGTACTGTTCTTCCTCGAGGGCGTCGCAGTCGGCGAATACGTCGGGCGCGCGCCCGGGCTGCGCGGGCGGCTGGTGTTCGCCAGCGCGCAGCCGGGCGAGCCGCACGCGGCGGTGGTGATCGCCAACGACGCCGTCGCCGGCCAGGCGGCAATCGCGGACATGGTCACGCGCGGTTACATCGTGCGTACGATGGCGGGCGGAACCGCGCAGGCGCGCAGCGGCGACGAGAGGTCGAAGATCGCGGCGCTCGCGAGCGGCGCCCAGATTGTCAGCACCGATTACTACCGCCCTGATCCGCGCGGCAACGTGCCGGGCAGCGGCTGGACCAACTATGAGGTGAAGCTGCCCGGCGGCGGCCCCGCCCGCATCAACCCCATCGATGGCGGTCGGGGTCCGCTGGTCCGCGTGTGCGACGAATAGCCACACGGCGGGCGAAAAATTCGCGGGCGGACGATTTTTCAGGTCACGAAACACCCGCTCGACGTCACATGAGTTCGGCTGACGAGGAGCCGATTCATGCCAACGGAGGGAGCGACCATCGTCATCGTGGAGGCCGGCGACGACACAGCGGCGTCGATCGAGGCGGCGTTACGGCGCCAGGAACATGGCGCGGCGCTGACCCTGTGCGCGCGCCAGCACGGCGCGGCGATCGGCCGGCTGTGCATGGCGCTGGTCGGCTCGCAGGCCGACGCCGAGGATCTGACGCAGGAGACGCTGCTCGCCGCGCATGACGCGTTCGACAGCTGGCGGGGCGAAGGCTCGATTCGCTCGTGGCTGTTCGGGATCGCGCGGCGCAAATGCGCACGCCACCTCGAGAGCCGCAGCGCCGGGCGCGCGAAGCTGGAGCTGATCCGCGACGACGCGCCTGCGCCTGACCCGGCCGACGCCGCGTCAGAGCGCCAGCTGGCGGCGCGCGCGCGCCAGGCGCTGGCGGACATCAAGCCGAGCGAACGCGAGGCGCTGATCCTGCGCTACGCGGGTGGCCTCAGCTTTCGCGAGGTAGCCGCCGCCTGCGGCATCGACGAGGCGGCCGCACGGAAACGGGTTTCCCGAGCGCACGCGCGGTTGCGCGAGCAGCTCGATACCGACGCCGAGACCGCTGTCAGGAGCGACGCCAGGAGTAACGACCGATGAGCAACACGCTGTGCGCCGAGGTGATCGAAAACATGGCCGACGTGCTGGCCGGCGACGCCGACCGGCGCCTGCTGGACCACATCGCGGAATGCGATGCCTGCCGCGACGCGCGCCACGACGCCGAACGCGCGCGGGCGCTGGTCGAGCGCGCCGGCGCCGACTTCGCCGTCCCCACCGATCTGGAAGCGCGGCTCGCCGCCGCGCTCGAGCGGCGGAAACCGGCGCCCGTCGTGGCGGCCGCTGCGGCACGAGGAAAGAAGCCGCCCGGTGATCTGCGCCGACTGGGCCGCGACACCGGC
>DATMZL010000432.1:0-2013 GCA_035607075.1 Polyangia bacterium | reverse complement strand
TCGTGAACGGCGTGGCAGTGCCGTACATCGCGGCCTGCGCGTGCCCCGACTTCCTCGGCTCGGGCTGGGATCCGGTGGACGAGCGGACCGCCGCCCTCAGCCACGAGCTGATCGAGGCGGCCGCCGATCCGTACCCGATCAGCGATCCCGCGTACTCGGGGGCGAACCAGGCGAACCTGATCTGGACGGTCATCACGGGCGGCGAGCTGACGGACATGTGCACAGTGCAGCCCGACGCATACTTTCGTCCGTCCGGCGCGAGTCACATGGTGTCACGAAGCTGGTCGAACGCCGCGGCCAGGGCCGGCGACGATCCGTGCGTGCCGCCCCCCTCGTCGACAATCCCCTACTTCAACAGCATGCCGGTCCTCGACACCATCCCGTACGGCGACACGGGGTACTGGACGCAGGGCCTCCAGATCCCGATCGGGACGAGCCGAACAATCGATCTCGATCTGTTCAGCACCGCCGCCGTCCCGCACGACTGGAACGTCGCTGTGTACCCGTACGAGGACTTCTACGGCGGCACGCGCAGCATCAACGTGTCGACGAACAAGACCTCGGGCAAGAACGGCGACATCATCCGGCTGACGATCTCGGCGCTGCGCCAGAACCCGACGTTCGGGATGAGCCCGTTCATCATCATGTCGACCTACGGATCGCCCAGCGACGCGGACTACCGGAGCCACGTGTCGATGGGCCTGGTCACGAACTACTAGCCGGCCCCGCGTGCGGCGCGGGATCGCGGCTATCTGAAAAAAACTACCAGCGACTCAATACGGCTTGCTGACGTTCGGCGATTCGCGCCCGGACATCGCCGCGACAGCGTCGTCCGCGTCCGACGGAACGCGCCGGAAGCGATCGCGCAGATCGTCGCGCAGCTCGCGGCCCGCCTTGGGCGCCAGCAGCAGGCCCAGGCCCGCGCCGACCAGCAGGCCGACCGCGAAGATGCCCACCGTTCCGCCCACGACCGCGGCCGTCGAGCTCTTGGTCTGCAGACCCATCATTTCCAGCACGTCGTCCTTGTCGAGATTGCGCAGTTCCTTGAAGTTCATGGTTCTTCTCCCCTTGTTCGCTTCGCAGTCGTCTTGCTCCCCTGCCCCTTGCTCTTTCCGTCCTCGTCCTCGATCGTCTCCATCAGCTCCGCCATCTCCTGCTTCAGCAACGGAAGCACGGCGAGGCGCATGCCGATCCGGACCCCGAGGCGCACGATGCTCGCCGTCAGCGGCGTGAACAGCCCGCCGCCCAGCACATAGCCGATGCCGACCGCCGCGGCGACGGTCCCGTACGGATGCCGCTCGACGCGTCCCTTGACGTCCAGGGCGGTACCGAGGTCCGACACCGAATCACGGGTCCGATCCCAGACCTGCTCGGCGGTGTGACCAACCTTCTCCATCTTCTTTCCCAGCTTTTTTGCGCCGTCGCCGATGGCCGCGCGTCCGTTGGGTGGATTATCTGGCCGCGTCTCCACGACGTCCTCCTCACCCGCGCCTGCTGGCGATTTTGCCGATGAGGAAGCCGATCGCGACCGCGCCGACCAGGCACTTCCCGGGGTTTTCCTTGATGTAGGCCACCGCGGAGGTGTTGAGCGACTCCATACGGCGCTTCGCTTCCTCGAGCTGCGGCTTCACCCGCGCGCTGATCTCACGCGCCGTCTCTTCTATTTTCTCGGTCATCTCCATGATGTCACCTCCTGTTCGAACTCCGGCCCCAGCGCCGCCGATAGCCCCACAGAAAACCGACCAGCACTGCTGCGCCTAGAAACACCTTGGGACGCCGCGACACCCAGCTGCGCCAGTCCGTGCGACGCGCGATCTCGCTACGCAGCGCGCTCACCGAGCGTTCGACGCGTTCGCGCGATCGTTCGACCGCTGCCTCGGCGCGGGCCACCTCGGTGAACGGCTGCGTGTGGCGCTCGTCGTCGACGTGCTCGAGCTCGGTGTCGATCTCGGTGTCGTCGATGCCGAACTCTTTTTCGTAGTTGGTGGCCATGGTCAGTGCGACCTCGTGGTC
>DATMZL010001323.1:0-6388 GCA_035607075.1 Polyangia bacterium | reverse complement strand
GAGCAGCGGCGGCACGACGAACGACGGCGGAACTGACAACATGATCTGCACCAGAGCGAACGACTACCCCAACGACGTCTACTTCCTCGAACTCGACAACGTGAAACGTTGCGCGACGCCTCCGCCCGATCCGACGCCGCGGAGCTGCAAGTTCGCGCCGGTCGGCTGTTGCTTGCAGAACAGCGAATGCACGCAAGGAACGGCGGGCCGCTGCATCCCGAATCCGGGCAACCCGTGCGGCGGCGCCGCCCCGGTCGGGAACATCTGCAGCTACGACGGATGCACCACCGACGCGAGCTGCACTGCCGGGATGCCGGCGGGCGCGACCGTCTCGGTGTGCGTGCCGGCGGGCGCGTTCAACTTCCTCAACGCCAGGTGCATCTATGGCGGCTGCCGCACCGACGCGGACTGCACGCAGTCGGCGGGTGGCAAGTGTCTGTACGGCAATGCCGCGACCCACGGCACGATGTGCGATCTCCGCCAGGTCTTCTACTGCGCGTACCCGAGCGATCCGTGTCAGGGACGGAACGACGGGTGCACGGGCCTGCTGATCTGTCTGCCGGAGGAGAACTACCAGGGCCGCCGCTGCGCGATGGGCCCGCCGATGTACCCGTGAACGGGCTGCCGCGCGAAGCCAGTTGACAGTAGAAGTTTGTCTACTATAGTAGACACCATCATGTTGCTCACGGTCGTCCTCGCATCGTCGGTGGCGGCGCTCCTCGCGCCGCCTGTGCTGCTCGCGCTCGCCCTCCGGGTGATCGCGGCGCCCCGAACGGCGCAGGAGCGGCCTTGTCGTCCTTCGATCCGTCCCGTCGCCGCAGCGTTCCGCGCCCGCCACGCGTAGCGAGCCAGCAATCGACCGCTCGCTTCGCCGGCAATCAACCGTCATTCCCGTCGAGCGCCACGCGCGCCAACAATGAGGGACGGGGATCGTCCTCGGCAGCAGGTGGGAGCCACGCTGCCGAGGACGATCTTCCGGCTTCGCCTCACCGGGTCGGGGTCGTCGTCGTCGCCATGGTGGCGCCCGCCTTCGGGGCGGCGGCCATGTGCTTCTTCGCGCCCGCGACGATGCGGTTGATGTCCTTCTTGAACGCCGCCTTCTCGGCCTGGCGGCCGTTGACGACGGTGCTCCAGTGGCGAACCAGCGCCGACATCGCCACCGCCTCGGTCAGCTCGCGATCCGTCGCGCCTTCCAGCTTGGCGAACTCCGTGTCGGCGATGATGCAGAACTTGCACGGAATCTGCGCCGACACCGCCAGGCCGATCAGGCTCTTGTACTTGCCCGGAATCGCGGTCGCCGGGTTCATCTCGAGATCGCGCATCTCCTGCCACGCGCCCGCCAGCCCCTCCTGCGGGTAGCGGCGCAGGAAATCGGGGGCGAAGCCGAAGCTCTGTTCGATCTCCTTGAGCGCCGCCTTGCCGTCGGCGACAGGCATCGGCTTCGCCGGCGCGGGCGGCGGCGAGCCGCTCGCCATCATCTTCTTCATGTTCGTGACCAGCTGACCGATTTCGGATCGGAACTTCGTCTCGTCGGTCTGGATGCCGTTCAGGAACGTGCTCCACTTGCGCGTCAGCGCGCCCATCGCGACAGCCTCGCTGATCTCGGCGTCGGTCGCGCCGTTCAGCTTCGCGAACTCGGTGTGCGCGTAGATGCAGTACTCGCACGGGATCTGTGCGGCGACAGCCAGCCCCACCAGGTCCTTCATCTTCGGCGGCAGCGCGGTCATCGGGTTCACGGCCAGGCCCTTGAAGTCCATCCACGCGCCCGGCAGCGCGAGATCCGGCACCAGCTTGAAGAAGCCGGGAACGAATCCGAATGTCTTCTGGATGTCGGCGCGGGCCGCATCGGACTCGGACGTCGCCGCCGATGCCGCGCGCGGTGCGGCCGCCGCGACGGCCAGGGCCGTCACGGCGATGACAATCATCGGGACCTTGCGTGCGTGTTTGCTCATGGGATCTCCTCCGGTTTGGAATGTGAGTAAGCTGTCGCTTCGTGAGTGCTACGCGCACACGCCCCCCCGGTTACGGTGCGATCGCCGTCGCGATTGTTTACGCGTTCGCGCTGGCGGCATTGCCCGCTGCGAGCCGCGCCAGCAGCGTCGCGTTCCAGAACGTCCGCTTCGGCCAGGCGGTCGCGATGTCGGCGCGCGTGGTGAAGGGCGTCGTGAAGGCGCGCGGAGAGGTGAAGGTCGACGGGGGCACGTTCCACACCGTCGAGATCGCCGTCGACGCCGTACTGAAGGGACCGCCCGCCAAGCCCGCAGAGCGGATCCGCGTCTTCAGCGGCAGCGAATGGTTCCAGCACACGCACGCCGCCGCGATCAAGGCCGGCGTCGTCTCCTACGCCGATCCGCACTACGCGACACCGATCGCCGACGCCGAGATCAAGCCCGGCACCGCGGTCATCGCGTTCCTGCGCGGCGAAGCGCCGCCGCCTGGCTTTCCTGCGAACGCGGCGTTTCTCAGCTGCGGCGAGGCCTACGAACGTCCGGAGCGCGCGGCCGACGTCGCGCGCATCAAGACCGCAGCGTTCGGCGATCCGATCACCCTGAAGATGGGCGAGGTCGCCGTATTGCCCGACGGGCTCGAGCTGGAGGTGAAGGGCCACACGCACAAGCGGCCGATGACCGGCGGTCCCCAGCGCGAGATGACGGAGCTGGAAGCGCGGGCGGCGACGCGCTCCGAACGTTTCGTCCTCGGCCACGACATCGACCCGGGCACGCCACCGCAACCAGCAAAAGAAACGTGGCAGCGCCGCGCCTGGCAACAGTACGAGCTGGCGCTCGTCGGAATGAAATACGGCGACGAGACCACGCTGCGCGTGGTGCGGCGGGGACCCGGACCCTCACCCTAGCCCTCTCCCGCAAGCGGGAGAGGGGAACCAGACGCTACGGCGAGAGCTGGCGCTTTTGCGGGCGCTTGATCTGGTAGCGATCCAGCTTCGAGACGAACGTGCGGCGCGGCATGCCCATGTCCGCCGCGGCTTGCGTCTGATTGCCGCCGCGCGCCGCCAGCGCCTCCACCATCCGCCGCCGCTCGTCGCGCTCGCTCGTCGACAGCGTGGCGGGCGGCGCCGGCTCGTCCTGCCGCACGACGGGCGGCTCCTCGACGATGCGACCCGGAACCATCTTCTCCAGCGGTAGATGCTCGGGCAGGATCTCGTCGCCGTCGCACAGCACCAGCGCGCGCTCGACGACGTTCTTCAGCTCGCGGATGTTTCCCGGCCAGCTGTAGGCGTTGAGCAGCTCCACCACGCCGGCGCTCAAAGCGGCGGGCGGGCGTCCCACGTCGTTGCAGACGATGGCCACGAACTGGCGCGCCAGCGTCTCGATCTCCGACGCCCGATCGCGCAGCGGCGGGATCGCCAGCGTGATCCCGTTGAGGCGGAAGAAGAGGTCGCGACGGAACGTACCCTGGATGACCTCCTGTTCCAGGATCCGGTTGGTCGCGGACACGAATCGCACGTCGATGCGCTTCGCCTTGAGGGCGCCGACGCGCGTGACCTCGCGCGTCTCGATGATGCGAAGCAACTTCGCTTGCACCTGCAGCGGCAACTCACCGACCTCGTCGAGAAACACCGTCCCGCCCTCGGCGAGCTCGAGCAGTCCCTGCTTGGCGACGACCGCGCCCGTGAACGCGCCCCGTTCGTGCCCGAACAGCTCGCTCTCGATCAGGTTCTCCGGCAGCCCCGCGCAGTTGACCGCCATGAACGGCTTGTCGGCCCGCGGCGACACGCTGTGAAGAGTCTTCGCCATCACTTCCTTGCCGACCCCGGTCTCGCCCAGCACGAGGACGTTGATCATCGATCCCGCCGCGCGCGCCGCCAGCTCGTAGAGCTTCCGCATCACCGGTCCCTGCCCCGACGCAGGCGTCACCGAGCGCCCCGCTTCGGACGTCGCGGCGGGCCGCAGGCGCGCGTTCGCGCGCGCGAGCAGCGTGTCCACCGTCCGTCCGTCGCGTGGATAGCTGGCGACGCCCGCGCGCGCGACGACGTCGATCTCGGCCAGCGAGACCCGCAACTGCTCGATCAGCGCCGTCGTCTCGGCGGCGCCCTTTTCGATCAGAAGAATCTCGTAATCGTCCGGGCCATACGCGGCGAACACGTTGGGCGCGGGGACGTGCTGCGCCAGGATGGGCGCCAGCTTCGTCCAAGGCAGCGTTTGCTCCACGCGCAGCCTGACCAGGGTGAAGTGCCCGCCCGAGGTGTCGCCGCGCGCGCACTCGGCATCCAGCCGCGTCTCGAAGTACGCGTGCGACCACAGGCGCTGATGGACGACGGTGGTCCGGTTCTGCTGCACCATCAGAACGGTGTTGCCGATGCTGATGGCCTCGCCGGGCGCTACGAGAACCTTCTTTCCCGCCTCGATCTCGGAGTCGCGCACACGGGTGCCGTTGGCGCTGCCGGTGTCCTCGACGTAGACGCCGTGTGCATCCCCGATGTGCAGGCGCGCGTGCTCGCGCGACGCCATCGGATCATCCACGATGATTTCGGACTTTCCGGACCGCCCGATGGTCACCACGCCCAGCTTGGGCAGCGGGTACGTGTTGAAGCTGTCCGGCGACATCACCAGGACGTGCTGCCCCTCGCGGTCCTCGGGGATGAAGTCAGGATCCTCGACTATCGTGCTGCGCGTGTTCACCTGCGCCTTCGCGTAGCGGACTGTACCGCGCCACGCGATTCTGCTCAATCTGTGCATCCCGACATGTTCGAACCTGCCCGGATCGTGCAAGGTGCCCTCTTTCTTCGATATTTTGTGCGGCCTTCCCACCAGCCGTCGTGGTCGCCGGTTCGTTGTGCAATGCCCGGACCTCACGGCCGAATTGCGCTGCACGGACCGCGCAGCGCGCCCGCGCGTGAACCTGGCCCGGGGTTTGCCCTCAGTTGGGATGGCTGGCGCGTCGGAGGGCGCGCCAGGGGGTTGGGGGAGGAGGGGACGGCGGGAGGAGAACGCGTGCTACGGGGCCAGACGCGCTCTCCCGCCGTCCCCGCTGGGCGGGTGGGGATCGCAGCGACGACCGCCGGACGTACCGCGGCGCTGGCCGTGCCGCGGAGGGATCCCGACTCAATTGAACGACTGAACAACTTGCGCGGCGAGCGCTGCACGAATCGGTCAATTCAGGAGGCGCGCGACGAGCAACCTCGCCGGTCCTCACGCGAAATCTCGGGGCCCGGCGATGTGCGCGCGTGTGGCATCCAGCTTGCTCGAAGGCGAGGCCCGTGCCTCTCACGCTTGCAACGCTTCCCGTCCAATCCCCTTGGGATTTCGCCCGTCTCGGCCCGTACAAGGTCCTCGGCACGATCGCCGAAGGCGGGATGGGCATCGTGCTGCGCGGGCAAGACGTCCGCAGCGGCGCGCTGGTCGCGCTGAAGACGGTGAGGTCGCAACAGCGATATCCGGCGGCGGCCCTCCGCCGCGAGATCTCCGTCCTCGGCAAGCTCTCGCATCCCGGGATCGTGCGGCTCGTCTCCGACGGGATGTGCGGCGACGCGCCCTGGATGGCGATGGAGATGCTTGCCGGCGAGACGCTCTCTACGCAGATCTCGGCGCTGTGGCAGCGGCGCGCGCCGCTCCCGACGGCGGCGGCGGGATGGCTGTCGGAAGGTTTGTTCATCGTCGCGCGGCTCTGCGACGCGCTCGCGTATCTGCACGGTCGCGGGCTGGTTCATCGCGACGTGAAGCCGGCGAACGTTTTCCTGCGCGACGACGGCGGCGTCACATTGCTCGATTTCGGGCTGGTCTGTGCGGCGCGCGGCGCCTCGCCCGATCTGCGCACGTCAGAGGTATGCGTGGGCACGTTGGAATACGCCGCGCCCGAGCAGCTTCGCGGCGAACCAGTGGACACGCGCGCCGACATCTATTCGGTGGGCTCGCTGCTCTACGAGCTGATCACCGGCCGGACGCTGGCCGACGCCGACGCCTGCGACACGATCGGGCTGGTCCACCCGGTCGCGCCGTCGGAGCTGGTGGCGGGCGTCCCGCGCGCGCTCGAGACGTTGCTGCGCGCGATGCTCGCCCGGCGCCGCGAAGATCGACCGTCGCCCGCCGGCGAGATCGCGGACGCGCTCGATCAGATCGCCGGCCGGATGGCCGCTGCCGCCTGACGATCGAATCGGGACGCGCGATTCCTTAGGCGGCGATCGCCTTCACGGCGGCGACGGCGACGTCGACCTCTTCCGGCGTGTTCAGCAGGCCGGGCGTCAAGCGCGCGTACGACGTCGCGTACGGGCTATCGCTGGCGATGATCTTCTTCTCGCGCAGGCGCTCGACGATCTTGTCCGGCACGATGCCGTCAATTTCGAAGCACGTGATCCCCGACGACAGGTCGGCCGCCATCGGCGTCCGCACCTTCACCTTGCCGCCGATCGCCGACAGGCCCTGCTTGCAGC
>DATMZL010000350.1:0-2969 GCA_035607075.1 Polyangia bacterium | reverse complement strand
AAGCAGCGGCGGCCGCGAACGAGCAAGGGAAGTTCTGGGAGATGCACGACAAGCTGTTCGGCAATCAGCAGGCCCTCGACCGCGCGGGCCTCGAGAAGGACGCGCAAGAGATCGGCCTCGACATGAACAAGTTCAAGGCCGCGCTGGACAAGGAGAAGAACAAGGAGCGCATCAAGAAGGACCTCGACGACGCCGCCAACTTCGGCGCGCGCGGGACGCCCAACTTCTTCATCAACGGACGCAACTTCCGGGGCGCGCAGCCGCTGGAGTCGTTCAAGGAAGTCATCAACGACGAGATCAAGAAGGCGGACGCGAAGATCGCGGCCGGCACGCCGCGCGGCAAGCTCTACGCGTCGTTCACGGAGAAGGGCCTCGCCAAGGCGGCGGCGCCGCCTCCCCCGCCCGGACAGCCGGACGACAAGACCCGCTTCCGCGCGGACGTGAAGGGCGCGCCGATCAAGGGCGCCAAGGACGCGCTGGTGACGATCGTGCAGTTCTCCGACTTCCAGTGCCCGTTCTGCAGCCGCGTCGAGCCGACCATCGACCAGGTGATGAAGGAGTACAACGGCAAGGTGCGCGTCGCGTGGCGCGACCTTCCGCTGCCCTTCCACCCCAACGCGATGCCGGCCGCCATCGCGGCGCGCGCCGCCGGCGAGCAGGGCAAGTTCTGGGAGATGCACAACAAGATCTTCGCGGACCAGCAGCACATGGACCGCGAGACCTACGAGAAGTACGCGGGTGAGCTGGGCCTCAACATGGGCAAGTTCAAGGCCGCGCTCGACTCGCAGAAGGGCAAGGAAGGCATCGAGGCGGACGCCGCCGCGGGTGGAAAGATCGGCGCGCGTGGCACGCCGGCGTTCTTCATCAACGGCAAGTTCCTGTCGGGCGCCCAGCCGTTCGAGGCGTTCAAGGCGAAGATCGACGAGGAGCTGAAGACGGCCGAGGCGCTGGTCGCCAAGGGCACGCCGAAGGCCAAGGTGTACGAGGCGGTCCTCAAGGACGCGAAGTCCGACGTCCCGGCGGCGCCTGCGGCGCCCGCGGGCGGCGAGGATAAGGGCCCGGAAGCGGACACCAAGGTGTACGCGGTCAACGCCGGTGAGTCGGCCTCGAAGGGCCCGAAGACGGCGCCCCTCCAGGTCATCATCTTCTCCGACTTCCAGTGCCCGTTCTGCAGCCGTGTGGAACCGACGCTGTCCCAGATGGAGAAGGAGTACGCGGGCAAGGTCCGCTTCGTGTGGAAGAACTACCCGTTGCCGTTCCACAACAACGCCGAGCCGGCCGCCGAGGCCGCGATGGCGGCCCACGCGCAGGGCAAGTTCTGGCAGATGCACGACAAGCTGTTCCAGAACCAGCAGGCCCTCGACAAGGCCGCCCTCGAGAAGTACGCCCAGGACGTCGGCCTCAACATGGCCAAGTACAAGGCGGACACGGAAGCCTCGAAGTTCAAGTCGACGATCGAGGCCGAGACCAAGGAAGGCCAGGCGGTGGGCGTGAACGGCACGCCGGCGGTGTTCATCAACGGACGCAAGATCTCGGGCGCCTACCCGTTCGAGACGTTCAAGAAGATCGCCGACGAGGAGCTGGCCAAGAAGACGGGCAAGAAGAAGGGCTAGCCCGTCGCCCGAAACGCGGGGAGGGAAGAATCCCTCCCCGCGTGTAGACTCCGTCCCAAGATGCTGATCGTCATGAAGGCCGGCGCCTCACGCGCCGACGTCGGCGCGGTCGAGGACAAGATCCGCGCGCTCGGGCTCACGCCCAACGAGATCCCGGGGTCGCAGCGCCTGGCCATCGGCATCACCGGCAACCAAGGGCCGCTGGACCCGGGCGTCTTCAATGTCATGGCGGGCGTCGCGGAGGCCGTTCCGATATCGAAGCCGTGGAAGTTGGTTTCGCGCGAGGTGAAGCCCGACGACAGCTTCATCGACATCGGCGGCGCGCGCATCGGCGGCGGCCGCTTCGGCGTGATCGCCGGACCGTGCGCGGTCGAAAGCCGCGAGCAGGTCGACGCCGCGGCGACCGCGGTCAAGGCGGCGGGCGCGCACTTCCTGCGGGGCGGCGCGTTCAAGCCGCGCACGTCGCCGTACGCGTTCCAGGGCATGAAGGAAGACGGGCTCAAGATCCTCGCCGACGCGCGCGAGCGGACCGGGCTGCCCGTCGTCACCGAGGTGATGGACACGCGCGACGTCGAGCTGGTCGCGCGCTACGCCGACGTGCTGCAGATCGGCGCGCGCAACATGCAGAACTTCTCGCTGCTCGAGGCGGTGGGCGAGCAGCCGCGGGCGGTGATGCTGAAGCGCGGCCTCTCCGCGACCATCCAGGAATTTTTGATGGCGGCGGAATACATCGTCAAACAAGGGAATTACAAGGTCGTGCTTTGCGAGCGCGGCATCCGCACGTTCGAGACGATGACCCGCAACACGCTGGATCTCGGGTCGATCCCGCTGATCAAGCGGCTCACGCACCTGCCGATCATCGTCGACCCGTCGCATGGGACCGGCGATCGCGCGTCGGTGCCCGCAATGGCGCGCGCCGCGGTTGCGCTGGGCGCCGACGGCCTGATGGTCGAGGTTCACCCGGAGCCCGAGAAGGCGCTGTCCGACGGACCGCAGTCGCTGACGCCCGCGGGGTTCGCGAAGCTGATGGAGTCGGTGCGCGCGATCGCGCCCGTCGTAGGCCTCAGCGTGTGATGGTGTGAAATGAAAGGCGCGGGCAACAAAGAAAAGCCGACGACGGAAGCGAGCGGCGGCGCGGACAGCCACCAGGCGCTCCGACGCGTCGGCCCGATCGCAGTGACGGCGCTGGCGATGAGCTTCATCGCGGTGAGCTTCGTCAGCGGCGCGCGCGACACGCTGGCGCGAACGCGCGACGGCGCCTGCGTCGCGCTCGAACCCGATCCCCTGCCCGAGGTCCTGCGCAACGGCCCGCCGCCCGATTTCCAGCTGCCGGATGCGAGCGGGCAAATGGTCTCC
>DATMZL010000439.1:0-4891 GCA_035607075.1 Polyangia bacterium | reverse complement strand
TTCTCGAAGAAGCGCGAGCCGCGGTAGACCGCCTCCTCCAGCTCGACGACCTCCAGCGACTTGATCGGGTACTGCGTGATCGCGCCGGCGGTGACGCCCGAGCCGTAGCCGACAAGCGCGACCTTGGGCGCGTGCGGCTGGCTGTAGAAGAGAAACGGCAGCAGGCCCACGATGATCTGCGTCGGCATGTCGGCGTCGTTCGACGCGTCGACCTTGCCGTTGTTCTTCAGCGAGTAAATCTTGTCCCAGCGATCGACGCTGACCGTGGTGGCCATGCCGTCCTCGTAGAACACCAGCTCGGGCGTCTGCCAGTTGCGCTTGTGGATCTTGCGGTAGACGTACTCGCGCGCGATCGACACGCGGAACATGCCGGACGAGAAGCTGCCCAGATCCCAGCGCGGAATCACCAGGCCCAGCAGCGCCAGCGCGACGGCGGCGGCGACCCCCGCCTGGCGGCGGCGGCGCGGCAGGCCGGGCACAACGAGGAACAGCATCGCCGCCAGCGCCAGATCGAACAGCACGGCGACGTAGATGCCCTTCTCGAGCCCGAGGCGCGGCAGCACGATGAAGCCGGACAGAAACGAGCCGGCGATCGCGCCCAGCGTGTTCAGCGCATACGCGTTGCCGACGTCCTGCCCGACGGATTCCAGACCGCCCGTCACCACCCGCACGGTCAGCGGAAACACGCCACCCATGAGGAGCGTCGCCGGCAGCACGGTGATGCAGGCGAGCACGAACTGACAGAAAAGGATCGCGTCGACCCCGAAGCTGGATGACTGCAGCAGCCAGGTGAAGATGTAGGGGACCTTGTCGGTGAACAGGTAGGTGGCACCGACCGCGACCGCGGTCGCGGCGTGCAGGACTGCCAGCCAGAGGACCGGGTGGCGCGTGCGCTGGCTGGCGCGCGCGAAGACGGCCGCGCCCACGCCCAGGCCGATCAGGAAGGCGAGCAGGATCAGCGTGAACGAGAAGATCGACGAGCCCAGCAGGATGGCGAGCGAGCGCGTCCAGAGGACCTGCAAGCACATCGCGGTCGCGCCCGAGATCGCGAACGCCAGCATTACTGCGCGGCGCGCGCGCAGGGTGATGTCGGGTGGGGGCGGCAGGGCGGTCGTCTCCATGTGAGCGGCGACGGCGGCCTCGTCCAGCCGCTCCTCGGCGGTGACGGTATCGCCGTCATCGTCGGAGGCGGCGAGGCGCGCGATCACGATCGCTGTCGCCAGCGTCAGGTTGAACGTCGCCGCGATGACGTTGGTCCAGGTGACGCCGATGAGCGGCAGGAAGACGAAGCCGGCGAAGAACGCGCCCGCGACCGCGCCGAACAGGTTGACCGCGTAGAGCGTGCCGATCCGCAGGCCCGATCGCCGCAGCTCCCAGGGCCGCATCACGAAATGGCGCGCCAGCAGCGGCAGCGTCGCGCCCATCAACGTCGTCGGGATGAGCAGCAGCGCCGCCGAGCCGGCGAAGCGCACCATCGACAGCAGCAGCCAGCGATCGCCGAACACCCGGAACATCCAGGCGTTGAACGACGGATACGCCCACAGGATCACGGGGATCAGCAGGGCGTAAAGACCGATGCCCGCCTCGGCCATCGCGTAGGCGCGCACCGGGTTCTTGATGCGATCCGCGTAGCGGCCCGCGACGTACGAGCCGAGGCCGAGCCCGCCCATGAACGTCGCCAGCACCGTCGAGATCGCCAGCGTCGTCGACCCGAACACCAACCCCAGCTTCCGCGTCCACAGCATCTCGAGAATGAGCCCCGACGATCCGGACAGGAAAAAGCAGGCGAGCAGAACCGCGCGCATGAGCGACGGACTTTATACGATCGGCGGCGCGTCCCCGGCTATTCATGCGCGGCCGAGCTCTGCGATTCTTTCCCCCTCGCCCCGCGACGCGGGGAGAGGGGGCCGCCGCCAGATCAGCGACGCGGGTGGCGCCTACAGCGGGCGTGCCCCGGAAGGCTCTTGCGCAGGTCGCGCCGGCAGCGGCAGGGGACCGGGCGTCGCCCGTCGCGCAGCTGGGCGAGCAGCGCCATCGCCTCCGGATAGTCCTGGTCCTTTGCGGCACGGTTCAGCAGCGCGACCGCGTGGGCCCGGCGGGCCGGCTGGCGATCGAGATCGATCACCGCCAGGTGATACAGGGCCTCCTCCTGCGTCGCTTCGGCGACGTACGTGGCGCGGAGGGCGCGCCGGTACCAGCGGATCGCGCTCGCGACGTCCCGACGCACGCCGATTCCATACTGGTAGCTGTACCCGACGTCGACGGCCTCGTCGAAACCGCCGGCGGCGACCGCCCGCTTCCACCACGACACCGCCGTCTTCAGCTGGCGGCGATCGCGGTACATCGTCGCGATGTTCGCCGCCGCGCTGGGGTTCCCGACGCGCCAGGCGCGCCGATACCATTTCATCGCGAGACGCCCGTCGCGCGCGACGCCGCGGCCAACGTCGAGGCAGTACCCGATGTCGAAGGCCGCCGCGACGTCACCCGCGGAGGCAGCGCGCGCGAACGCGCGAGCCGCCGCCTTCGGGTTGGCGCGAACCAGCACGCGTCCCTGACCGTCGCGATAACCGTCGAGGCGCATCGTGGCGAGGGCTTGTTCGGCTTCCGCGCTCCCCGCGCGCGCCGCCCGCGTCACCAGCGCGGCGTAGCGGCGCCCCGACCAACCGGGCCGCCGAATCTCGCGCGTCGCGAGCGCCCACAATTCGGCCCCGGACATATCGCCTTCATGCCAGGATGCGTACGCTAGCGACGTCGCGCTTTCGCTGGCCTCGCCTTCGCCTTCGACTTGGCCTTCGCCTTCGGCCCGCGCTTTTTCGCGCCGCCGGCGGACGCCTTGCGCGCGCGCGCCGGCGCCTTGGTGCTGGTCGGTGGCTCCGGCCGCGCGTGGCGCGGCTCGTACACGCCCAGCTTGCCGCCGCCCGGCAGCGTGACCTCCGTCAGCAGGCCCCACCGACGATCGACGACCGGGCCGCACGCCACGCCGCGCGTCTGCATCTCGCCGACGAACGCCGTCACGTCGTCGCACAGCAGGTAGAGCTCGTGCTGATCATTGGCCTCCCCGGGATGGACCGCGACCTCCGCAGGCGGAAGGCCGAAGATCAGCCAGCCCCCGCCGACGTCGACGCCGCTCAACCCAATCACGTCGCGCAGAAACGCCCGGTCCGCGTCCGCGTCCGTGCTGTAGATGATCGAATGCGCTCCGTTGATCATGCCCATGCTCGTCCTCCCAGCGCCGAAGATAACCCTCCGGCGACCGCGTTCACACGATGACGTCGCGCCCGATGATGCCCGCGAATTCTTCCAACGTGGCGAGGCGCCTCGCCGGAGCCACCGGCCTCTGGGCTTCATGCGGCGCGCTGCCCAAGCGCACCGCCGGGGACCGTCAAGCCGCGAGCGCGCTCGGCGGGCCGCGCACGGTGCGGCGCGGATGGTGATCCTCCGCGGCCGCCGCGGCGGCGCAGCTCGCGCACAGCGACACCTCGCGGGCGATCTCGCGGCCCGAGCCGCCCGGATCGTCGCGGTACCGGATGCGCGGCGTGCTCTTCGGATCTTCCGGACGCGGCTTCCGCTTGAAGCGGTTCGCCTTCGGCCGGAACGGATACTGCCGCTCGCGCGTCTCGACGACGCGTCGAATCGGCCGGGTGTTACGTGGAACGACCTCTCGACACAGCTGACATCGGAACACTCACATCGGCCGTCGACTACCGGCTCCAGGTTCCGGCCAGCTCCCTGGAGTGTTGGGTTACGCGACGAAGATGAACGCGCACGCGCGCGCTGTCAATTACCCCGCGCCGCCGATGCGCGCGAAAGCCGGGCGCGCGCGGCAGCGTTCCAGCCACGCGGCGACGTTCTTGCGGCCCTCGATGCTGCCGCCCAGCTCCACGCCGACCAGCAACACCGACGCCGCCGGCACATCCACGAGCGAGAATGACGCGCCCAGGATGTAGTCGCGGCCCGTGAGCCGCGCCTCCAGCGCGTCGAGCATCCGCTGGTACTGGCCGTGGTTGTAGGCAGCGGTCGCCTTGCTGCGATCCGCGGGCGCGTACGACACCATGGTGTCCACGCCGTGATACAGCCACTGCATCATGTAGGCGTGCAGCTCGGTCGTGCTCCAGACCGTCCAGCACAGCGCCTCGGCGCGCGCCGCGCCCGCGCCCGGCGCCGGCCACAGCCCGCGCTCACGGCCGTACGTCTCGCCGAGGTGAAGGATGATCGCGAGCGACTCGAAGTACGCCTGCCCGCCGTCGACCAGCCCGGGCACCTTCCCCGTCGGGTTGATCGCCAGGTATTCCGGCGTGCGGTTCTCACCCTTCTTCCCGTCCAGCGTCACGTACTCGTACGTCACGCCCAGCTCCTCGAGCGCCCAGTGCGCGCGCGCCGCCGTGCTGTTCGGCCATCCGTAAAGTCGAATGCTCATGACCCTGTCCTCCGCGGCCTGACGGCCGTCACGTTTTCCCCATCTCCATGCGCCGCTGGCGGACCTCCGCCAGCCACGCCTCGATCCGCGGTCGTACCGTGTCCAGCTCCGGAACACCGTCGTAACGCGCCTCGATTTTGCCGAAATAGCTGCGCAGCGACGACTCTGTCCGCCCGCCGCGCACCCGAACCGACAGCGTCCAGTCCGGCGTCGCCGATCCGTCGAGCTCCGCCGCGATCTGCAGCAGCTTCTGCGAGCCGAACGCGGCGTCCGCGAGGATCTCCGCCATCGCTCGCGGGTTCCGCCGGACCTGACAGGTGATGCCCTGCGCCTCGAAACGCTCGGCTACCGTCGACGCCGGAAGATAGAGCGCCGGATGCATCGGGTCCAGGTCCCGATCGCCGATGAACGCGTCCGCCACCTCGAACCAGATCCCGGCGCTCAGCGCCTCCACGAACTGATCGTGAAAGTGGA
>DATMZL010000782.1:0-2318 GCA_035607075.1 Polyangia bacterium | reverse complement strand
GTCCCGCCCGGCGGCGTGAAGTTGACCGCGTTCGTGAGCAAGTTGGTCAGGACCTGCGCGATGCGCACGCCGTCCGCGTTCAAGTAGATGGGCACGCGCGCGAGCGTCACCTCGATCCGCACGCCGCCCTTCTCGAGGTGGGCGCGGTTGTCCTCGATGGTCGCGCGGACCAGCTCGTTGACGTCCAGGCGGCGGCGCTGGAGATGGATCTTGTTCTGCGTGATGCGTGTGACGTCCAGCAGGTCGTCGACCAGGTGCACCAGCTGGCCGACCTGCCGGTCGATGATCCGGCGCGCGCCCGTCACTTCCGGGCCGCCCGGGACACCGCTCTCGAGCACGTGCAGGCTCAGTCGGATCGCCGCCAGCGGGTTGCGCAGCTCGTGCGACAGGATCGCGATGAAGTCGCTCTTGCGCTGATCGGCGGCGCGCAGCTCTTCCACCATCTGCCGCTGCGCGGTCACGTCGATGCTCATCGCGACGACGCGATCGACCTCGTTGTTCGCGCCGATCAGCGGCACCACGGTCCATTCCCGGACCACCGGAGCGCATCCGGGCAGGCGGGTCGCCAGTTCGTAGGTGTGGCGCTCGCGGGTCGCGACGGCATGCTCGGTGTGCTGGAACAGCGGATCCCAGATCACCTTGGGCCACAGGTCCGGCCCACGCAGACCGACAAGCTCGTCAGGCTTGCGGCCCGACAGCTTCGCGCACGTCGCGGCCAGCATCGGGTTGATGCACAGGATCCGGTAGTCGCGATCGTAGACCACCAGATTGATGGGCAGGTTCTCGACGGTGGTGCGAAAAAGTTCTTCCGCCTCCCGGAGATTCTCGGCCCATTTCCCACCCGCCATCCGGCGCATATTATGCCCGCCGCGGTCGATGACCATGAATATCTTCCAGCGGCGGATGAGCTTCGCGGCGCGCGTCATTCTATTCGCGGCGCTGACTGCGGCGTTGGATGGTGCCAACGCCGCGGCAGCGGGCGCGGCCCGCGAGCTGGTCGTGTTCGAAGCCGCGTCGTTGAAGGACGTCTTCGCGAAGCTGGCCCCGCGCTTCGAGAAGGACAACGCGGGCGCGAAGGTGATCGCGAACGCCGCGGGCAGCCAGGAGCTGCGCACGCAGATCGAGCACGGCGCCGCGGCCGACGTGATGGCGTCCGCCGATCGAAAGCACATGGACGCGCTGCTGTCGGAGGGGCTGGTCGTCGCACCGTCGGTGTTCACGTGCAACGAGCCGGTCGTCGTCGTGCGTCCGGCGCTGGCGCCCACCATCAAGACGTTCGCCGATCTCCCGCGCGCCGAACGGATCGTGGTCGGCGTGCCCGAGGTTCCGATCGGCGCGTACACGCTGCAGATCCTTCAGAAGGCGAGCGCGAAGCTGGGCGCGGACTTCCCGAAGCGCGTCCAGACGAAGGTCGCGTCGCGCGAATTCAACGTCCGCCAGGTGCTCGCGAAGGTGGTGCTCGGCGAGGCCGACGCCGCCATCGTCTACCGCAGTGACGCGATCGCGGCGCGCGGCAAGGTCGAGGTTGTCAGCATCCCACCTGACATGAACGTCGTCGCCGAATATCCGATCGCGGCGTTGAAGGCGGCGCCTCAGCCCGACCTCGCGCGCCGCTGGATCGATCTCGTGAAGTCGCCCGTGGGGGCGGCCGCACTGCGCGAGGCAGGGTTCTCGGCTTGCCCGGCGCGGTAGCCGACGCGGCGCCGTCCCGCGACTGGCGCGATCGCCTGGCCGCGATCGCCTGGCCGGCGGCCGTCGGTGGGCTGTCGGGCGCGCTGCTGTTGCTCGTGCTGCTGCCGATCGCGGGACTGCTGTTCACATCGTCGCCGCGGCAGTTGCTTCGCGGGCTGGGCGATCCGATGGTCGCGCCGGCGATCCGGCTGACGATCGCGACGACCCTCGCCAGCATCGCGCTGATCGTGCTCGGCGGAACGCCGCTGGCGTGGCTGATCGCGCGCCGCCGAAACCGCGTGTGGAGCGTGCTCGAGACGGTGGTGCAGCTGCCCGTCGTGCTGCCGCCCGCAGTCGCTGGCGTGGCGCTGCTGCTCGCGTTCGGCCGGCGTGGTCTGCTCGGCCCCGGGCTGGCGGTCTTCGGCGTCGGCCTGCCGCTCTCCACCGCGGCGGTCGTCCTCGCGCAGTCGTTCGTGGTGGTGTCGTTCTACGTGCAAGTTGCCATCGCGGCGTTCCGCCGCCTCGACACGGACTTGGTGCTGGTCGCGCGGACGTTGGGCGCGT
Source organism: Polyangia bacterium (assembly GCA_035607075.1). Taxonomy (GTDB): domain Bacteria; phylum Myxococcota_A; class Polyangia; order Fen-1088; family Fen-1088; genus JADGRB01. The sequence continues at coordinate 83 of DATMZL010000782.1, read as the reverse complement.
CGTCGTCGCGCGTGTTCTTCATGGTCGCAGTTCCGTTTTCGTGGCCCACGCTAACCGGCAACACCGCCCTCAACTGAGGACGG
>DATMZL010000367.1:0-4435 GCA_035607075.1 Polyangia bacterium | reverse complement strand
CCGAGGGTCACCGCCCAGCGCTTCGTTACAGTCGTTACAGTCAAACGTCGCGACAGGCCGCGCCACGCCGGTATCCGCCGTCGGGGAGCCCGTCACCAAGCGGCGTTTGGTGACGTTTGGACCCCCTTCGATTCCCGGTCGGGTCACACACAAGGCGTCAGGGCTGCGACGTGAGGACGACGCGCGCGTCGACCGGGCAGCTCCATCGCCGCTGCGACGGTGAGCCGAGTCGGGCCTACACCACGGCGCCGCCTCCGTAAATCCAGGCCAGCGCCGCCTCGTCGCGCAGGATCTTCGAACCGGCGGCACGCACCTGCTGGGCGATCTCGTCGGTCATCCCGTCCTCGCGGCTGGCCCCGATCTTCCCCTTGCGCATCATCCCGCCCGGCTCGAGGACGCGAACGGGGGTGTTCGCTACCGTGTCGAACTTGCTCTCGTACCGCTTCATCCAGTCGAACGAGACGTGCTCCTCGATCTTGGCCCACTCGGCAGCGCTGGGCTTGACGCCCAGGAAGTCGGCGACCTTCCGGGTGGCGCCCGCGAGGTCGCGCTTCATGTCCGCGAAGTGCATGAAGAGCACGTTCTTCTCGTGGCGCAGCGGCCACCAGGCCGCGATGGGACCGAAGAACATCCCGGGCATCTCCTTCGGAATGGCCACCTCCCTGATCAGTCCGGCCCGCCTTCGGGCTGGGGTCGGGACCATCGGTCACAGCCGCCTTCGCAGCCTGAAACTGATTCGCGCGGCTCACGTCCGCCGAAGCCCTCGGTGTGATTCCTGAGTTCGAGCTGACCGTGTCAGGCGATCACCGCCTCGATCCGCACCCACACCGCTGGTCTATGATTGGTCCCGTAGCCTGTCCCGCTACTTTCGTGTTCGTCAGACGCCGTCGACCAGATCTTTTGTAGCCTTGACCTGGCCGAGCGCGGCCTCGATCGCTGGCAGAGCTAAGGGACCGAGCGCAAGCGAGCAAAGGGCGATAGCACCTGCGATGGTGGCGTCAGCCTGACGCAATTGACTGATAGCCGAACTCGATGCGCCCATGAGGGCTTGGGTCATCTTGATGCCGTTCGGATCATTGCTGATGGCAAAGCAAATCCCGAGCTGCGTGAGCCTTCCCCATACGCCTTCAAGCGCTTGTCGCGCCTCCGCGTTCTTGTTGACAGAAGCCGAAAGCGGCGCAAGGGCTGGCGGGAACCCGGCCATGCCTACGGCAATCCCAAGCGATGCGATGGACTCGACCAGTTGGCCGCTGGCAGCGAGAACTTCCTTGCGCGCAGAATTGTAGTCATCGGCACAAGCCATTCCATTGCCTCCATTCGCCCAAGGCGTACCTTCTGCGACCGACCCTGGCAGGGAGGATACGTCCTCAGGCGAAGGCAGCGCCATGCTTATCGCTTAAGAGGCGCAACCCTTACCTGGTCATGAGTCATCCGCCTCAGAACCCGTCCTCGCCGATGGCACCCGGCGACGCGCGCCTCGATTCCGCGGCGTAGTGTTCTAGAGAATCCGTTGTGCGGTCGGGGAGAGTCGAACTCCCACAATCGTAAGATCACCAGAACCTGAATCTGAATCGCTGCTGAATCACCGACGAGAACTTGCGCCGTGACGGGGCCAACCGCCACACGGGGTCACGGAGCGCCACGCTCCGCCACGGCCAAGTGGGGGGAAAAGTGGGGAGGGAGAGCGCCGGAAACGGTGTCTGGCGGGGCGGACTCTGCGCCGTTGCCGTCCGCTGAGGCGGGCCTTCGTAAGCTAACGTGCTTCGACTCGGCGAAGATCGCGGTACAAGCGCTCGATCTCGGTCGCATGAAGGCTTCGCACTTGAACGACGAGGCGCGTTCGTCGGCGCGGTCGCCTCAGAGCTCCACCGTGAACATGCTGGTCGTGGGCGGGTCGAAGACGCCCGACCCCGGCGTCAGGGTGCACTGCGGTGCCTGGCAGTCGAGCAACTCATCGGGCGAGAAGTAGTCGAGCACGATCGCGACCGTGACCGGCCCAGGCGGCCAGCCCTTCGTGAACGTCGAGAACACGATCTCGGATTCGCCGGCCCGAGAAGAACTGACGGTGGACTGACCGTTCGAGGCCGTCAACGTGGCCGTGGCACTGATGGACGTCGGGTCGCCGGGCTGGCGCTGCAACGTCACGGTCAAAGTGTCGCTCGACGGATTGAGCACCGGATCGACAAGGGTGACCGGGGTGAAGGGCTTCGGCGCGAAGGTCGCGGATACGGTCTGGGAAGAGTCTCCAATCTCGATGGTCCAGGGTGGGGACAGGTCGGAGGGGATCTGATCAAGCGTCACCGACGGATGGATGCACTCGACCTGACCGTCGTCGCCGTGCGGTGGAATGATGTTGACCTGTCCTCGGAACAGGGGAACCGATCGACCATTCAGGCGCGCGAACGCGTCAGCTTCCAGAAGGTCGCACCAGGGGACGTCATCGAAGTCGAGGGTCGCGATGAAGTCGGCGCTGTCGTCGTGTCTCACGGTCAGGGACTTCTTGGGAAAGTCGGTGATCGATGCAGGCCCGCCGAATGTCCCGTCGCCGCAGCCGCCTCCGACAACCGTTGCCGCAATCACTGCGACCGCGCTGATCCTGCCGATGGTGCTCATGGCTGCCGTACAAATTCACGTGCCGTGCCAGCGTGCTGCCATCGGGAACGCCAGTCGCCGCCGCCGTCCAAGCCTCCGAGGTGTCCGAAACTGGTCACCATCCCGCGTCAGTATGACGACTCTGACAGCGGCCGGATGGGCGGTCTGATAGCCGTCGTTTAATTCCCGGTCGGGTCACTTCTCCTTAGTCGGCATGGGCGCGGGTCACCCGATCGCGCGCCGATAAACGGCCGGGCTCTGGTGCTGGAAGCGGCGAAACACCTTGCCGAAGTGGTTCGCGTTGGCGAAGCCCCACTCGGCGGCGATCTGTTTCAGCGGCGCGTGCGTCGCGACGAGCATCCGCGCCGCCTCCTGGATTCGAACCTCGGTCATGAAGCGCGCCGGTGACAGGCCGGTTCGCGCGCGGAAGTCGTGACTGAAATGACTGCGGCTCATCCCGCGGTCGGCCGCCAGTGCGTCGATCGCGATAGGCTGGCGCGGGTTCGCGAGCACCCGGCTGCGCAGCTCGTCGAGCAGCCGCTCGCGCTCGCCGTCCGGATCGCGCAGCTGCTGCGCCATCCGCTCGAACGCGAGCGTGAGCTCGAAGAGCGCCAGCTCGACCTCGAACCGATCGCGGAAGTCCTTGCGGAAGGCGCCGCGGACCAGGCGTGTCGCGATCGCGGCCAGCACGCTCTGCGGCGGTAGCTGCAGCACCGGCCCGGTCGCGGCGACCTGCCGCGCGATGCGCTGGACCAGATACGGGTGGTAGATGCCGATCCAGCCGAACGTCCATCCGGGGGACGCCTCCGGCAAGTAGTAACGGTGGCGCGAAGGAACGACCGCGAAGAACGCGGTCCCCGGCGGCAGCGGCCGGGGTGGCTTGCCGTAGACCTCGAAATGTCCCCAGCCCGCGAGCGTGAACTGGAAGAAGACCAGCGGACGGTCGTGCCGGCGCAGCCGCGTCATGCCGTCCCACCGATATTCGCGCGCGTCGGTACGCGTCTCGACGCTGCCGAAGTAGGCCGTCATCGGCGACCACCACGAAGGGCCCGCCTCCGCCCGGCGCGACGCTTCGACCAGCTGCCGCAGGCGGCCGGCCCAGGCGCGCGGCGGCTCCGGTCCACGCGCGCGTCCGGCGACCACGTCGGACGTCAGCACGTCCAGCGAGCTGCGGCGCCACTGGGCCGCCCGCGACCGCGCCGCGGGCGGGCCGTCGGGGCGTGTCATGGCTGCACTCTTTTTCACAATCAGACCCTAGTCCGCACAATCAAACTATAGAACGCGCACCGTCTCGAAGGTATGAGTTACCTAGGCGCGTTCGCTGATCGCACAAACAAACTCGCGACGGGCCGGCCCCTTCGACAGGAGTACCGATGCGAACGTTTCCACGCTTCCTTGTCGTCGACGTCGCGAGATTCGTGGCCGCTGGTGGATTCGCGTTCCTGATCGCCAGCGGGCTTGGCTGCGGCGGGGGCGAGTCGTCTGGAGCGACCGGCCACGGTGGGCAGGGTGGGCAGGGTGGGACGGGCGGCTCGTCGGCGACGGGCACCGGCGGGACGGCGGTGACCGTCGGGACCGGTGGCGCGTCGGGCGTGGCCGGAGGCGCGGGATCCAGCTTGACTGGCACGGGTGGAACCGCGTCGGGGGGCACGACGGGCGGGACCTCCGGCGGCGGCGGCACGGCGGGAACAGGCCCCGGCACCGGCGGCGGGACCGCCGGCGCTGCCGCGGGCGGTACTGGCGGCGGCGCCGCCGGCACTTCGGCCGGCGGATCTGGTGGTGGTGGCCGCGGCGGCTCGTCCGGCAGGGGAGGCGGCAGTGGCGGCGCGGGGACGGGCGGGAC
>DATMZL010000370.1:0-3308 GCA_035607075.1 Polyangia bacterium | reverse complement strand
CCGCCACCCGTCCCGCCGCTGCCGCCCACGGCGCCGCCCGCTCCGCCGCGACCTGCGCCGGCGGCGCCCGTCGTACCAGCCATGCCGCCCGCGCCCGTCGTTCCCGCCGGCCCGCCCGCCATGCCGCCCGCGCCCGTGGTTCCAGCCGGCCCGCCTGCGCCCGTCGTTCCAGCCGGTCCGCCCGCCATCCCGGCCGCGCCTGTCGTGCCCGCCGATCCGCCCGCCATCCCGGCCGCGCCGCTGGTTCCGCCGCTCCCGCCCGCCTTCCCGCCCGCGCCCGGCGTCTCGACGGTGACGTTCGCCGCGCAACCGGCCGCAAGCACCAGCAGCAAACCCATGCGCGCCGTTCGATCGATCATGCGTCCTTTCCTGGTGTCGCACATTGTGGGCGCCGGATTGCGCGGCTCGAGGACCACGTGGGTTGTTCCGGCGGGGCGATGCGGCTCACGTCCACATCGACGGACGGACCTCTCGGCTGATGGCGAAATGCCGCTGCGCCCACTCATGGGCATGCATTCTGGTCGTGTCATCGCTGCCCAAAGGGACATGATCGAGTAGCGCGATGCGGGCGGGCATCCATAGTCATGGCGCGTCGGAGGCCCGGGTCGATGTCGGGACGGGGACGGGCGCGGTGACGTTCGAGGCCGCGTACCGCGCGCACTTCGCGTTCGTCTGGCGCAGCCTGCGCCGGCTCGGCATCGCGGAGGAAGACGCCGCGGACGCCGCGCAGGACGTCTTCATCATCGTCCATCGCAAGCTGCCCGAGTTCGCCGGGCGGTCGAAGCTGACGACCTGGCTTTACGGCATCTGCTTTCGCGTCGCCAGCGAGCGCCGCCGCGCGGTCCCGCGGCCGCAGATCGGCGAGCAGGAGGCGGCGGCGTTCGTCAGCCGGCAGGCCGATCCGGGAGCGCTGGCGGAGCGCCACCAGGGGCTCGCGCTGCTGGAACGCGTGCTCGACCGCCTTCCCGACGAGCAGCGCGCGGTGTTCTGCCTGTTCGAGCTGGAAGGAATGACGGGCGACGAGATCGCGGAGGCGCTCGAGATTCCGCTCGGCACCGCGTACTCGCGGCTGCGCCTGGCGCGCGTCGCGTTCGCCGCCGCCGTCGAGGCGCTGGTGAACCCGCGGGAGCCGCGCGCCGAGAGCCGAGGGAGGACCGCATGAGCACCGGGACCGATCCTGTTCGCCTCATCGCCGATCCGGCTTGCCCGGAGAGCCAGCGCGCGCTGCTGCAGCACGGGACCAGCATCGAGCCGCCGCCCGGGGCGGAGGCGCGTGTCTGGCTGGCGCTGGCCGGCGCGGTCGGAGCGGCGGCCGGAGGCGCGGCGGCCGCCGACGCGTCGACGAAGACAATCACGACGGCGACGGCGACCGGCGTGAAGACCGGTCTGGTGTCGATGAAGATCGTCGCGATCGTCGTCGGGCTGGTCGGCCTGGGCGCGCTGGTGGCGCTCGGGCGCGCGCTGTTCGTTCCGGCGAAACCACCGACGATGCCTGCCGCGGTTGCGCCGCCGCCCGCCGTCGAACCGCCGACGGCGCCCAGCCCCGCGCCGCAAGCGCCTCCCGCCGCCGAAGCGCAGCCGCGCGAGGCGCCGCCGCCCGCCGACGTTGCGCCCGCGCGCGCCGCGGTGCCCGCCCACCGATCGGTCCGAACGACATCGTCGTCGTCCGCGCGCCGCCTCGGTGAGGAGACGACGTTGATCCGGGACGCGCGGCAGGCGCTGCGCGCCGGCGACCCTGCCCGCGCGCTGCAGCTCCTCGAGCAATCGCGGCGCATGTTCCCGACCGGCGTGCTGGAGCAAGAGCGCGAACGCCTGGCCATCGAAGCGCTGGTGAAAGCGGGCCGCACACCGGAAGCTTCGGCGCGCGCGTCGGCGTTCCTGCGCAAGTATCCCGACAGCCCGCACGCCGCCGAGATCCGCGCGCGCGGCCTCGGCACGCCCGGAGGCCGCTGATGCGCGGCGACTGGCGGCGACTGCTGCTCGCGATCGGGTGCGGCTGCGCGACGCTCGTTGCTGGCGCCGCGCACGCGGCACCCGCGACCGCCGTCCTCGAAACCACGAACGCCCCCGGTGCGACCGATTGCCCGAATGCCGCCGCGCTGGCCGCGATCGTGAACGATGGTATCGGACGTGTGGCGGCCGTGCCGGCCGGCGCGCCCGCCTTGGCGGCGTCGACGCGCGTCGCGGTCAGCTTCGAACGCGCGGCGAAAAGCTACAGCGCGACGGTGCACATCAACGGCGCGAATGGCGGCACGCGAAAGCTTTCGAACCAGGGGCCCGGGTGCGGCGCGCTCGCAAACGCGGTTGGCCTCCTTCTGGTCGTTGTGCTCGACGCCGATGCGGACACCAGCGCGCCCTCCGAAGCGGCAGTGCCCGCATCGTCGGCGGGCGCGGAAACGTCACGCGCCGCCTCTCGCGAGATGACGGCGGACGTCGGCGTGGGCGGCGGCGTCGCCGAGGGGCTCGTCGGCGGCTGGTCGCCCACCGTCGACCTCGGGGGCACGCTCGCGTACCGACGCTGGGCCGCCCGCCTCGGCGGCGTGTGGCTGCCTTCGAAGTCGAGCGACTTCGGACCCGGGCACGTCGATGTCGGCCTGGCGATCGCGCGCCTGGCGCTCTGCCTGTCAACGCGCGACGACCGGTCGCGTATCGCGCTGGGTCTGTGCGCGCAGCAGCAGATCGGCTGGATGCGAGGGCGCGGTCTCGACTACAACGGCGGCAACACCGACGCCAACCAGCTGTGGCTGGCGACCGGCGCCGCGATCGTCGCGGGCGGACCGCTGGGACGGACGCTGGGCTGGGAGATCGACGTCGGCGCGGTGCTCCCGCTGCGCGAACAACGCTTCGTCGTCGACAACCTGGGCATCGCCTACCGCTCCGAGCCGGTCGCGTTCATGACGACGCTCGCGATCACGACGAGGGTGTGGTGAGGCGCGCCGGCGCTTCGGCGTCGGGATCCGATTCCCTCGCCCCGCGAAGCGGGGCGAGGGTTAGGGTGAGGGGTCCGGCGGTCGCGCTGGCCGGCGTCCTGGCATGCTTGGCCGGAGCCGCGCCCGCCTGTTCGCCCGACGAGAGCAGCGTCGGCGCGGTCAATCCGGTCGACGGCGGCGCCCCGCGCGAGGCGGGCCGCGACGGCCGTGCGCCCTGGCGCGGATGGTGGTGGTCGCGGCGTCTGCGCGCCCAAGACCTACGAGAGATCGACCTGCAAGCCATCGCCGACCTGCCGCTGTCGGCGGTGACGGGCACGGCGATGTCGGGTGAGGGCATCGTCGTCGGCGGGGTGTCGTCGGCGCCCGATCTTTTCTGGG
>DATMZL010000374.1:0-4173 GCA_035607075.1 Polyangia bacterium | reverse complement strand
CCGTCAGCGGCGTGGGCGATACCGGCGAACCCGAGAGCGAGAAACGAAACGAGAGAGAGAATCGTGGTCTTCATTGTCGTGGCCTCCTGTCTGCCTAACAAAGCAACGACAATGCCAACAACGGAATGCTTTAAATACAGCTACTTATGCCGATTGTCCGACGTCGGTCGAACAATTTGACCGACGACCGATCGACAACCCGTCGGCCGACTACTGGGCGAACAGCGTCAGGTTCACGGTGTCGGCCAGCTTCTGGTAGCCAGCAGGATTCAGGTGGAGGCCGTCGCCGCTGTCGTACTGCGTCTGCACCCGCGGTGGGCTCGACGTGTCGCGGACGGCGGCGTCGAAGTCGATGAAGGCGTCGAACTTGCCGCTCCGGATGTACGTGTTCACGCTCTGGCGGACGGCTTCGTGCGCGGGCGTGTTGTAGCTGTTGCCGCCGAACGGCGTGACGGTCGCGCCGTAGACGCGCAAGCCCTGGCCGCGCGCCTGCGCGATCAGCGTGTCGTACGCGGACGTGATCGTGGCGGCCGAGACGTCCGCGCCGATGTCGTTGACGCCTTCGAAGACGATCACCCAGCGGACGGCGCTCTGGCCGAGGATGTCGCGGCTGAAGCGGCTGAGACCGGTCGGGCCGATGCCGCCGCTCGCGAGGGCGTTGCCGCCGATGCCGGCGTTGACGACCGCGACCTTGGTGGCGCCGCTCGACTGCAGGCGCCGCGCGAGGTCGTCCGGCCAGCGATCGTTCCCGTTCGTCGTCGAGCCGCGGCCGTCGGTGATCGAATCGCCCAGGATCGCGATCGCCTTCGCGTCGGCGAACGTATCGACGCCCGACAGGATGTACCAGTGGTCGGCCGTCAACGCCGACGACATGTTCGCCCCGCTGACGTTGCTGCTCGCGGACTGGAGATACGACGTGGTTCGCGAGCCCGGGTGGCCGGTCACATTGGTGGGTGTCCCGCCGAACGCGACGGTCACGGCCAGGTTGCTCAGCGGCGCCAGCGCGAAGTTGATCGGGTCTGACCATTTGGCCTGGCCTTGCGCGATCGTGACCGACGCGCTCCCCGAGAACGTGAGGGCGCGGTCGGTCGCCGTGTCGATCGTGCTGTTGACCGGATTGGCGTTGCACACGGCGACGTGCGCGGCGTTGATGGTGACGGCGCCGTTGCCGAACTCGTTCGAGAACTTCACGCGCAGTTGGCTGCCCCCGACGGAGACGTGAACGACCTGGCGCAGCGTCGCGTTGGTCAGCGACGCCGGCGGCAGGTTCGCCGTCTCGGTCAATTGCGGCGCGCCGGCCCAGGTTCCCACCCAGACGGACGTGCCGCCGCCGCCCGACGGCGTCAGCGAGATCTGATCGATGACCATCATGAATCCCCCGCTGCTCGCATTCTTACCGGTCACGGTGAAGCGCATGGTGCGATTTCCCGTCGTCGTCAGCGTCTTGCTGCCGAGGCTGCACGCGATCTGCTGGGCGGCCGCCGTGGCGAACTGATCGCACGCCGGGCCCTGGGGCGCGCCGTCGATACTCGCCTGGACGACGCCGCGGTTGGTGTTGGCCTTGTAGAGCAGACGCACGTCGTACGTGCCGGCGGCGACATTCGGCAGGGTGAACTCGATCCACGAGTTCACCGGCGGCGTACCGCTGAGCTGCACGTACTGGCCGCCGCTGGCGCCCGCCTCGGACGTGACCTGGCTGCCGGCCGCCGACGCGGTCCGCGCCAGCGTCTCGGCCTCGAACGTCGCGCCGCTGCCGCCGCCGGCCGACGCCGTCAGCGAGATCTGATCGATGACCATCATGAAGCCGGTGCTGCTCGCGTTCTTGCCGGTCACCGTGAAGCGAATCGTGTGGTTGCCGGCGCTCAGCGTCTTGCTGCCCGCGCTGCACGCGACCTGCTGGGCGGCCGCCGTGGCGAACTGATCGCACGCCGCGCCCTGGTTCGCGCCGTCGACGCTCGCCTGGACGATGCCGCGGTTGGTGTTGGCCTTGTAGAGCACTTTCAGGTCGTAGGTTCCGGCGGCGACGTTCGGCAGCGTGAACTCGATCCACGAATTCACGGGCGGCGTACCGCTGAGCTGCACGTACTGGCCGGCGCTGGCACCCGCCTCGGAGGTGACCTGGCTGCCGGCCGCCGACGCCGTCCGCGCCAGCGTCTCGGCCTCGAATGTCAGGACCGTGAGCGCGCGCGTCGTCGTTTCCACGACGTCGTCGCCGCCGCGCGGGGCGCAGGTCGCCGACAGCAAGCAGATGATCAGGGTTGGGTACACGATCCTCTCACGCATGGTCCTTTCCATTCCCGCGGACGGCGCGGGCGATCTGCCGCTAGTCGCTCCGCGCCGGAGGCGCGGTGTGCGACTACTTTTGAGATGATAGCGGCACACCCGCGCTGCGCGCGGGAGCCGCTAGTCCGGTTTGGTCGGATCCGTGCCGTGCTGGAACTCCTCGAGGTTGGTGTGGCCGTCGCCGTCGAGATCGAGCGCCGCGTCGGCTGGATTCTCGCGGTCGAGACCGTACTGGTTCTCGAACCAGTTGGGCATGCCGTCGAGATCGTTGTCCGGGAACGGCGCGAAGATCGCGCTGGTGGGCGTGGTCCGGTAACGATCGAGCTTGCCCAGCAGGTCGCCGCCGGCCGTGACCGTCACGTTGCTGCGGATCTGCGTCACGTCGGTGATGCCGGCGATCATGTTGGCGTCCTCGCCGAGATCGGCGGGCAGGTAGAAAAGCTGCTTGGGCGTGCCCTGATTTATTCCGATGGCGTCCGAGATGTCGCGGTTGGCAGAGTCGAACGACTGCGCAAGGCCGCCGCCGCCCGTGCTGTCGATCAGCTTCCAGCCGTCTCTCATGATGATGGCGCGGTGGTCGTACTGGGACGCGACCACGATCGAGTCGCGCCGCTGCGCCGGCTTGCTGTGGCCACGCAGGATGTTGAGGAAGCTCTCGCCGTCGGGCGCCACGTCGGCGGGCAGGTCGGCGCCCAGGTACGCAGCGACCGTGGCGAAGATGTCGCCTTGCCAGATCAGCTCGTCCGAGACGGTGCCGGGCGCGGCCACCTGGCCCGGCCAGCGCACGATGAACGGCACGCGCGTGCCGCCTTCCCAGTCGTCGTGCTTGATGCCGCGCAACGGCCCGTTGGAGTCACGCCCGTTGTCGCGCGCATCGATGTAGGCGCGGATCTCCGGGCCGTTGTCGCTGGTGAGGATCACGAGCGTGCTCTCGCGCAGGCCGTTGTCGTCGATGGCGGTGAGGACGCGACCGATCCGGGAATCGGCCTCGGCCATCCAGTCGCCGTATTTGAAGCCGACTTTGTTCACGAACGGCGCCGTCGTGTGCCAGGGCTCGTGCGGCGAGTACATGGCGACGTACGCAAAGAACGGCGTGGGGTCGGCCGCCCGCGCCGCCAGGTATCGCTCGACCTCGCCGAGCATGATCGGGTCGGCGTCGACTTGCTTGTAGTGCGGATCGCCGAGACCCGCGAAGTTGAGGTCGGCGTTCAACATGTTCAACATGTAGCCGTCGTCCAGCTCGGCGTTGGTGAAGCTGTGGTAGGCGTCGCTGTTGCGCGCATCCCGGTAATCGCCGATGCCGGCGTCGTAGATCTGGAGACGGTCCTCCTTCACGTAGACGTAGGGCGGGAGGTTGATGGTGACCGCGAGCCCGCGGAAGATCTCGAAGCCGTTGTCGGTGGCGTGGCCGACCAGCGGGTGTTCCCAGTCCACGCTCGCGGGATCCGTGATGTCGTTGGAACGCGCGGTGTAGGGCACGCCCCCGCGGTCGTAGAAAAAACCGCCGAGGTGCCACTTGCCGAACGCGGCCGTGTGATAGCCCTGCGCCTTCAGAAATTCCGCGAGCGTGGTGTCGCCGCTCGGGATGTCGGGCGCTGCGAACCCCTCGCTGATGTTGCTGAACGTGCGCCAGTTGTATCGGCCCGTCAGCAGCGCGTAGCGGCTGGGCGTGCAGACGCCGTTCGCGGAGTGTGCCTGCGTGAACATCAAGCCCTCGGCGGCCAGCGCGTCGATGCGCGGCGTCGGCGCGGGCGACTGCGTGCCGAACCGGGCCCCGTAGGCGCTGACGTCGCCGAAGCCCAGGTCGTCGGCATAGATGATCACGATGTTCGGCCGGCGGTTCGCGCCGCCGCCCGCCGCGCCTCCCGTGCCACCGCCGGACGCCCGACC
>DATMZL010000376.1:0-8280 GCA_035607075.1 Polyangia bacterium | reverse complement strand
CAGCAGCTCCTCGACGTCGTCGGCGCGCAACATCGAGAACACGGTCTCGAGCGGAAAGCTGTGCTGGGGCCCGAGCGACAGCACGATCCCGTCGTCCGTCGCCGCCGCCTGCAGCTCGAAGTCGAAGTTGCGGCAGAAGCGCTTGCGCAGCGCCATGCCCCAGGCGCGGTTGATGCGGCCGCCGAAGGGCGCGTGGATGACCAGCTGCATGCCGCCCGCGTCGTCGAAGAAGCGCTCGGCGATCACCTGGGTCTGCGTCGGGACGCCCCCCAGCGCCGTCGCGCCCGCGACGACGTAGTCGCGAAGCAGCTCGGCGCCCCGGCGATCGAGCGCGCACGAAACCATCAGCGCCGCCGCCGAATCCTCGCCGCGCGCGGCGGCCGCCGCGATCTCCTCGCGCAGCGCCGCAACCTCCGCAGACAGCTCACGCGTGCGCGCCGGACCTTCGCCCAGCCAGAATGGAATCGTCGGCGCCGCCCCGGCGGCGTCCTCGACGCGAACGCGCCCGGGTTCGACGCGCCGGATCCGCCACGACGAATTCCCCAGCAGGATGATGTCCCCCGCCATCGATTCGATCGCGAAGTCCTCGTCGAGGTTGCCGATGACAGTCCCCTCGGGCTCCAGCACGACGTCGTAGTTGGCGTTATCGGGAATCGCGCCGCCCGATGTCAGCGCCGCCAGCCGTGCCCCGCGCCGCCCCCGCAGGCGCCGGTTGACCGCGTCGCGATGGACGAGGGCGCCCGAACGTCCCCGGCTTGTGGCGATGCCGTCGGACAGCATGTCGACGACGGCGTCGAAATCGGCGCGCGCCAGCTCGGCGTAGGGCGCCGCGCGCTGCACCAGCTGGAACAACTGGTCCTCGTCGCACTCCTCGGCGGCGGTCGTCGCGACGATCTGCTGCGCCATCACGTCCAGCGGCGCCTCGCGCAGGCGGATCGCGTCGATCTCGGCCCGGCGCGCTGCGCGCACCAGCGCCGCGCACTCGACCAGCTGATCGCGCGTCAGTGGGAACAGCCGTCCCTTCGGGGTCGCGCGCAGCGCGTGACCCGACCGCCCGATCCGCTGCAACCCCGTCGAGATCGAGCGCGGTGAACCGATCAAGCACGTCAGCTCGACGGCGCCGACGTCGATGCCCAGCTCCAGCGAGGCGGTCGCGACGACGACCCGCAGGTCGCCTTCCTTCAAGCGCCGTTCGGCGCGGTGGCGGCGCTCGCGCGACAGGCTGCCGTGGTGAGCGGCGACGGCTTCAGCCCCGAGCCGTTCGGCCAGGTGCAACGTCACGCGCTCGACGAGGCGGCGCGTGTTCACGAACACCAGCGTCGACTTGTGCTCGCGCGCCAGCGCGGCGACGCGATCGTAAAGCTCGACCCACTGTTCGTTGGTGCAGACTGCGCCGAGCTCGTCTTCTGGAACCATGACCGCCAGGTCGAGATCGCGGCGCTGGCCGACGTCGACGATCTCCGGCGGCGGCCGGCTCCCGACCAGGAGGCGCGCGGCGACTTCCAGCGGCCGCACGGTCGCCGACAGCCCCACCCGCTGCAACTTCGCCGGCGCAACCAGCGCCTGCAGCCGCTCCAGCGACAGCGCGAGGTGCGCGCCGCGCTTGTCGGCGGCGACGGCGTGGATCTCGTCGACGATCACCGTCCGCACGTCGCGCAGGGCTCGCCGGCCCGACTCCGACGTCAGCAGGATGAATAGCGATTCCGGCGTCGTCACCAGCACGTGCGGCGGATGCAGCGCCGCCTCGCGCCGCTCCCGCGCCGTCGTGTCGCCCGTCCGCACCGCCGTCCGCACGCCCGGAGCGGGAAAGCCCAGCTCGGTCGCCAGCGTCCGCAGCTCGGCGAGCGGCTCTTCCAGATTCCGCCGGATGTCGTTGGACAGCGCCTTCAGCGGCGAGACGTAGAGAACGCTTGTCCGGTCAGGCAGCTCGCCGCCCGCCGCGATCGCCTCGGCGACCAGCCGGTCCAGCGCCCACAGGAACGCAGCCAGGGTCTTCCCCGACCCCGTCGGGGCGGTGCAGAGGACGTCTTTCCCGGCGGCGATCAGCGGCCAAGCCTGCGCCTGCGCAGGCGTCGGCGCCCCGAACCGGCGCTCCAGCCACGTGGCGACGACCGGGTGAAACATCCGTTCAGTATCTACCATGCGAACCCCAGGCGGGAAGCCTATTTCTGTTGACGCCTGTATTGAGGTGTTTAGTTTGGCGCCCGGCCAAACGCCGAAGTTTTTCGAAAGGTTTTTGAACGCCAAGCGAAAAGGAAATCAGCTCATGGGCAAGATCATCGGCATCGACCTCGGCACCACGAACTCCGTCGTCGGGATCATGGAAGGGAAGGATCCCAAGGTCATCGCGAACGAGGAAGGCGGCCGGCTGACCCCGTCGGTGGTGGCCTGGGACGACAAGGGTGAGGTTCTAGTCGGGCAGATCGCGCGGCGCCAGGCGATCACGAACCCCGAGAACACCGTTTACTCCGTCAAGCGGTTCATGGGTCGCCGCTTCGAAGAGGTCAGCGAAGAGATCAAGCGCGTGCCCTACAAGGTCATCCGCGCGTCCAACGGCGAAGCCCAGATCGAAATTCGCGGCAAGAAGGTCACGGCGCCCGAGGTGTCTGCGCGCGTGCTGATGAAGCTCAAGAAGGCCGCCGAGGACTACCTGGGCGAGAAGGTGACCGAGGCGGTCATCACCGTCCCAGCGTACTTCAACGACGCCCAGCGCCAGGCGACGAAGGACGCGGGCCGCGTCGCCGGCCTCGACGTCAAGCGCATCGTCAACGAGCCGACGGCGGCAGCGTTGGCGTACGGGCTCGACAAGAGCAAGGACCACCTCATCGCCGTCTACGACTTCGGCGGTGGCACGTTCGACATCTCGGTGCTCGAGGTGGGCGAGAAGGTCGTCGAGGTCGTGTCGACCAACGGCGATACCCACCTGGGCGGCGACGACATCGACCAGCTCGTCATGGACTGGCTGGTTGCCGAGTTCAAGAAGGATCAGGGCATCGACGTCTCGAAGGACAAGATGGTGATCCAGCGGCTCCGTGAGGCGGCCGAGAAGGCGAAGATCGAGCTGTCGTCCGTCATGGAGACGGAGATCAACCTCCCGTTCCTCACCGCGGACGCGAGCGGCCCGAAGCACATGCAGATCAAGCTGTCGCGGGCGAAGCTCGAACAGATGATGGGCGACCTCGTGCAGCGCACGATCGAGCCGACGAAGAAGGCGCTGTCTGACGCGAACAAGAAGCCGTCCGAGATCGCGGAGGTCGTGCTGGTCGGTGGTTCCACGCGCATCCCGATGGTGCAGAAGCTGGTGAAGGAGTTCTTCGGCAAGGAGCCGCACAAGGGCGTCAACCCCGACGAGGTCGTCGCGCTGGGCGCGGCGGTCCAGGCGGGCGTGCTGTCGGGCGACGTGAAGGACATGCTGCTGCTCGACGTCACGCCGCTGTCGCTGGGCATCGAGACGCTGGGCGGCGTGATGACCACGCTGATCCCGCGCAACACGACGATCCCGACGAAGAAGAGCGAGACGTTCTCGACGGCGGCCGACAATCAGAGCTCGGTCGAGGTCAAGGTGTACCAGGGCGAGCGGCCGATGGCGGGCGACAACCGCCTGCTGGGCAAGTTCGGGCTGGACGGGATTCCGTCGGCGCCGCGCGGCGTGCCTCAGATCGAGGTGACGTTCGACATCGACGCGAACGGCATCGTCAACGTGTCGGCGAAGGACAAGGCGACCAGCAAGGCGCAGCACATCACCATCACAGCGTCGTCCGGCCTGTCGGAGGCGGAGATCCAGCGCATGGTGAAGGACGCGGCCGAGCACGAAGCCGAGGACAAGAAGCGGCGCGAAGCGATCGAGGCGCGCAACAAGCTCGAGGCGCTGACCTTCCAGGTGCAGAAGCACCTCGACGAGAACCGCGACAAGATCGCGGAGGCCGATCGGACGGAGCTGGAAGGCGCGCTGAAGGACGCGAAGGACACGGTCGAGAACAACCGCGATCCCAAGGACGCGGCGCTGTTCGAGGGCGCGTTCGAGCGGCTGCAGAAGGCGTCGCACAAGATGGCCGAGGCGCTGTATCGCAGCGCGGCCGGAACCACCGCGGGTGGCGAGGCGCCGCCGTCGGGTGGCGAAGGCGGCGAGGCGCCGTCCTCGGGCGGTGGCGGCGGCAAGGACGACGTCATCGACGCCGAGTACACCGAAGGTCCGAAGAACACGTAAGCCCGACGCCCGTAGTATCGTCGGGGGATGACGACGGCGGTCCGGCGAAGCCTGGATTACGCCGTCGTCTTCGTCGCGTACGTGGCGACGGCGCGGCTCGGGCTGACGTTCGACGCGCTCGCCGGCGTCGCGACGACGGTCTGGCCGCCGACGGGAATCGCGCTCGCGGCGCTGGTCTTGCGCGGACCTCAGCTGTGGCCGGTGGTAACGCTGGCTGCGCTGACCGTCAACATCATGACCGGCATCCCGATCTGGGGGGCGGCCATTATCGCGGCCGGCAACACGCTGGAGGCGGTGGTGGGGGCGGCGCTGTTGCGGCGGTTCTCGTTCGATCCGCGCCTGGCGCGCCTGCGTGACGTGCTGCTGCTGGTTGGTTGGGCGGCGCTCGTGAGCACGATGATCAGCGCGTCGTTCGGCGTCGCCGCCACCGCGCTCGCGAAGTTGCAGCGCGCCGAGAGCTATCCCGTGTTCTGGGCGGTCTGGTGGGTGGGCGACGCGATGGGCGACCTCTTGATTGCGCCGCTGATCTGCGTGTGGGCGTCGTCGATCCGCTTGTCGCGACGACCGCTGCGCTGGCTGGAGGCGCTTCTGCTCGCGGTCGCGCTGACGCTGGTCACCACAGTCGTGTTTCGCAGGACGCTGAACGTTCGCGCGATCGAGCTGGTCCGCGGGACTTACGTCATCGTACCGCTGTTGATCTGGGCGGCCCTTCGTTTCGAGCAGCGCGGAACGACGGCGACCCTGATCCTGGTGGCGGTGGTTGCCGTCAGCGCGACGGCGACCGTCGGCAGCTATTTCGCGGCGCGCACGCCGCACGAGCGCCTGCTGATGACCGACTGCTACATGGCGATCACGGCCGTCAGCATGCTGACGCTGGGCGCGGCGCTGGCCGAGCGCCGCGCCGCCATCGGCGTTCGCGACGAATTCATCTCCATCGCATCGCACGAGCTGAAGACACCGCTCACGGCGTTGAAGCTGCGGTTGACCGCGGCGATTCGGACGCAGCAGCGGCCGGCGCCGCGCGACAGCGACGTGGAAGAAAAGCTGAGGCGATCGCTGGCGGCGGCGGGCACCACGGCCGACCGGCTCGTGAGCCTCGTCGAGGATCTGCTCGACGCCTCGCGCCTGACCGCGGGGCGGCTCGCCTTATCCCTCGAAAGCGTCGCCCTCGGCGATCTGGTCCGTGAAGTCGTGGGACGCGTGCGCGAACAGGCGGCGGAGATGGGATCGCGCATCGAGATCGCGATCCCCGAACCGATCGTCGGCCGTTGGGATCGCATCCGCATCGAGCAGATCGTCACAAATTTACTGTCCAACGCCATCAAGTACGGTGCCGGGCGGCCCATTCACCTTTCGGCGCATGTTGTGACAAGCGGCCGCGTGCGCTTCCAGGTCAAGGACGAGGGCGTGGGCATCTCGCGCGCAGATCAATCGCGAATCTTCCAGGCATTCGAACGCGTGACGACCGCCCATCGCGTCGGCGGCCTGGGCCTCGGCCTCTACATCGGACGGCAGATTGCGGCTGCACACGGCGTGACACTGTCCGTCGACAGCAAACGCGGTCAGGGATCGATGTTCACCCTCGAGCTGCCGCTGGAGGCGAATACGTCAGGGGCTACTTCGCTGCCGCCAACGTCCTGAGCTGCGCTTCCGCCGATTCGATCCAGCGTTGCTCACTCGGGCGCTTCTCGAGCGAAAGGTACGTCTCGAACGCGCGACGTGCGTCGGTGGCGCGTCCCATGTGCTGCAGCGAACGGCCGAGGCCGTAATACGGATCGGGGTCGCCCGGCTTCAGCTTGATGTAGTGCTCATACGCGTCGACGGCCGCCGGGTACTGGCCACGCGTGCGCAGGGCGAACGCCAGGTCGTACCAGGCCAGCGAGTAGGTGGGGTTCTTGTCGACGCACGCGCGCAGCACGGTGATTGCTTCGTCGTCGCGCCGGATCTTCAGCAGCAGCTCGCCGAGCGCGGTGCGCGCCGCCGAATGCCGCGGGTCGAGCGCGATCGCCTGCTTGAACTTGACGATCGCTTCCTCGACGTGGCCGCGATCGCGCAGCAGCTGCGCCTCGTTGAAGGCCGGGGTGGCGGGGGAGGGGGCCGGTTTCGCCGGAACCGCGGCGTCCGCGGGCGTGCTTCCCGGCGCCGGCGTCGGCGGCGGCGGTGCGCTCAGCTCCTGGACCACCGACGCAGCGTGCGCCCGCCAGCTGCTCGACTTCGCCGGCGCGACGGCGACGAAGTGCCGCAGCGCCGTGAGCGCGCCCAGCTTGTCGCCAGTGCTGAGGAGGCAGAGCCCGAGGCCGTAGTACGGATCCGGCATCGTGGGAACCAGGTCCATGTACCGCTTGTACGCGACGATGGCGCGATCGCAGTGCCCGGCTTGCCGGCTGGCCGACGCCAGCATGTACCACGCGAGGTCGTTGTTCGAATCGGCGGCGACGACGATCTCGAACTTCGCGGCTGCGCCCGCATAGTCCTTCGTCTTGTTCAGCGCCTGGCCCTGTTCGAAGGCGGCGTCGGATTCTGGCGTCGCGCGCGCCGCAGAGCCGGCGAACACGGTGATCGCGGCGACCGTGGCGGCGAAAATTTTCACGACTGCGATGCTAACCGAAACCGGCCGTTTCTTGACAGATCGCGCATCTGGTAGTCCAATGTAGCCAAAGGTATGCTTCCCGTCATCGGCAGCCTGATCATGAGCTCGTTTGCTGGCGTTCTGTTCGTCGTCACGGTGTCCCTGGGTCGGAGGTAGCGCGGGCGATTTGAGGTAGCCGGGACGTTTCGACGGACCTAGACTGTCGGGCTTCCAACCGCCGCGCAGACGCGCGGTCGGGGCTCAACGTGTCCAGCCACGACAACGCATTCCCTGGTTCGCCCCCGCCCGCCACGCCGGGCGCGCCGACCGGCGAGCGCGCCGTCCGCCGGGTCCGCTACGAGGACTTCACGATCGGCGACCTGACGGGGATCCGGAACCTGCTGCGGGGCGGTTCGGTGATCGACTGGCACCGGCTTTACTTCATGGATCGCGATGAGGTGGACCGCTTCCTGCGCGTCAACGAGTTGGACCCGGGCGATGAGAACGACATGCGCCGCCTGGGCGAGCTGCGCGAGGCCGCCGTCGAGTACCTCGAACGCCACCTCGGCTTCCAGATCCCCGACGAGGTCGCGCACGGCGTGCCGCCCCGCGACCTCCTGCTGATCGCGTCGCAGAAGGGGCGCCGGCGAACGCACGCCTGCGTCGTCCTCAAGGTCATGCACGTCATGCACCACCTGGCCGGACGCGAGCTGCTGACCAAGCTACCGGTCTCCGACGATCAGATCTTTCACCTGGTCGAGGAGAAGGTGCTGCGCACCGTCGAGGAGCTGAAGGCGGTCGGCTGCCCGGTGGTCGAGTTCGAATGGAGCCGCAAGCACGCCGACAGCCTGATCACGAAGCTGCTCGCCAAGAAGGAATCGATCGCCGCCGACGTCTACGACAAGCTGCGATTCCGCGTCATCACCAACAGCGAGGAGCAGCTGATCTTCGTGATGCGTGAGCTGACGCAGCGGCTGATCCCGTTCAACTACGTCATCCCCGGCCAGTCGGAGAACGACATCATCAAGATCCGGGAGACGCTGGATCGGTCGCCAGCCCTCAAGCGCTTCCTGCCCGAGATCACCGACCTGGCCGCGATCGCCGCCGACAAGCTACCGTCGGCGCAGAACGAGTTCTCCGGGCCGGGCTACCGCGTGATCAACTTCGTGGCCGACCTGCCGGTGCGCATGGACAAGTTCCTGTGCCGCACGCCCGACGATCCGCTGTTCAGCGAGAACGGGACGATCGTCTTCGTGCTGACCGAGTTCCAGATCATCGACGCGCGCACCGCCGAGAACAACGAGAGCGGCGAGAACAGCCACGAGAAGTACAAGGAACGTCAGATGACGCGCGTCAAGCAGCGCTTGATGCACGGCATGAAGGAAGAGGGCTGAGCCGCAGGTTACCTCTCGCAAGGCCTGCCCTCTCCCCGACCCTCTCCCGAAGACGGGAGAGGGAGAAGAATCCTTCCGGCCCCCTCTCCGGTCTGCGGCGTCTGCGGGAG
>DATMZL010000516.1:0-12058 GCA_035607075.1 Polyangia bacterium | reverse complement strand
CATCGACGGCGTCAACACGCAGTATCGCCAGCACGTCGTGGGCGGCACGGTGTCGACACGGCTGACTTACCTGCAGACGCCGGCGGCGTCGGGCGAGCTGTCGTTCGGTTACGACTACAACGCGTATGGCCCCGCGGATCCCCTGCCGCTCGCCGATCCGACGGGCGGCATCGTGATTCCGCCGGAGCGCGGACCGGACGCGAACGTGTTCATGTGGTGGTACTTCTCGAACGCGCACGCGTGGCACTACTCGATCAGCAACCAGGAGGGACGCTTCGTCCGCCTGAACCTGCGCTTTTCGGATCCCACGCTGGGCGGGCGATTTCACACCACCGAGGTCACCGCCTCGTGGCAGGAGTACCTGACGCCGCCGTGGGCGCGTCTGCACGCGCTGGCGCTGCTGTGGAGCGGCGGCATCGGCATCGGCGACAAGCGCGACTTCTTCGGCCTGGGCGGCTTCTTCGATCAGGACGTCCTGAAGACGCTGTTCCTCGGGCGCCCGCAGTGCTGCACGTTCCTGCGCGGATACCCGCCCAACAGCTTGGTGGGCGACCACTACCAGATGGCGTCGGCGGAGTATCGCGCGCCGCTGCTGCGAATCGAGCGCGGGTATCAGACGTTTCCAACGTACTTCCGGCAGGTCTGGGCCGCGGGCTTCGCCGACGCGGGCACCGCGTACCAGGATCGCTTTCGCCTGTCGGAGGTCAGGGCCGACGTCGGCGCGGAGGTGAACCTGAGCTTGAACCTCTTCTACTACCTGGAGACGCAGGTGAAGGTCGGCTACGCGCACGGCTTCTCGGCGCCGGGCGGCGACCAGTGGTACTTCCTCGCGGCCGCTTCGTTTTGAGAATTTCGGCCGCGCTATCAAATCGGGAACCCTCAAAGGGTTCCCGATCCCTCCCGCGATGGTGCGCGGCGAGCAAAGCTCGCCGGCTCCCCACGCAAATTTGCTACTCTGCGATGCCGTGACCGGATCGTTTGCGGGTTTGCTGCTGGGGTTGGTGATGGGCGCGCGCCACGCCCTCGATCCCGATCATCTCGCCGCCGTTTCTGTGCTGGCGTCCGATCGGCCCGGCGCCCGCCGCGGCGCGCTGCTCGGCGCGCTGTGGGGCATCGGGCACGCGCTGGCGCTGCTCGGGACCGGCCTGGTGCTGGCGGCGATCGCCGCCGAGCTGCCGGCGGCGCTGACCGACGCCTTCGAGCTGGCGGTCGCGGCGATGCTGATCCTGCTCGGCGGCCGCGCGGTTCACCGCGCGCTGCGCAGCGCGGGCGACGGCACGCCGCGGCTGCACGCGCACGGCGACGGATCGCACCGCCACGCCGGCCCGCCCGCGCACGTCCACCTCGCGCGCCGCACGCTGGCGCTGCGGCCGCTCGCGGTCGGCGTCATCCACGGTCTCGCGGGCAGCGGCGCCCTGACCGCGCTCGTGCTCGCGCGGCTCCCCTCGCCGCACCTCCGGCTCGTGTACCTCGCGCTGTTCAGCGCCGGATCGATCGCCGGGATGTGCGTGCTGTCGGGCCTCGCGGGCTGGCCGCTGGCGCGCGTCGCGCGCAACCCACGCGCCGCGCGTGTCCTGCTGGGAACTGTGGGCGCGGCGTCCGCGGCGCTCGGCGTGATCTCGGGCTGGCCGATCGCGGGCCGATTGTTTTAGCGCGTCGAGCGAAGCGCGGCTTCGCCGCGCGGAGCTCATCGCGGGGGGTGCGGGACCCTGTCAGGGTCCCGCGGTAAATCAGGTCGCGCCTTCGCGCTTGAAATCGTCGGCGAACAATCTCTGCATGATCTCGGAGGCCTCCGCCTTGCCGCCCGAGATGTGCGGGGCGACCGCGGCGGCGAATTCAGCCGCCGTCTGGTAGCGCATCCCCGGATCCACCGCGAGGACGCGCGATATCAGGGAGCTGGACACCTGCGGCAGCTCGGTGAACAGCTTCAGCTGCTCCGTCTTCGGGCCCGTCGCCGCGCGCATCAGCTGATCGAACGTGCTCTGTCCGGGATAAAGCTGTTCTCCGGTCAGACCGTAGTAAAGCACCAGCCCCAGCGAGAACAGATCCGAACGCCCGTCCACGGCCTGCCCACGCGCCTGCTCGGGCGACATGAACGAGACGTTGCCCTTCACCACGCCGACGTCGGTCTTCGACACCCGCCCCTCGCCCTTCACGATCCCGAAGTCGAACAGCTTCACTTCGCCGCGCGCGGTCACCATGATGTTTCCCGGCGAGATGTCGCGGTGAACGAGGCCGATCGGCCGGCCCGCGGCGTCCGTCTGGTTGTGCGCGTAGGCCAGCGCTTCCAGCACCTCGTGGATGATGTAGAGCACCAGCCGTTCGCTCAGGGGCTGGCCCGACACCTCCATGTGCCGGTTCAGCAGCTTTCCGACGTCGCGCCCGATGATGTACTCCTGCGCGAGGAAGTACTCGTTCCCGACCTTGCCGAAATCGAACACGGGCACGATGTTCGAATGCACCAGCGTCGAACCGAGCTTCGCCTCGTCGATGAACTGCTCCACCGCGGCGCGGTTGCGCGCGACTTCGGGTCGCAGGCGCTTGACGACGTACACGCGCCGGAAACCCTCCGCGCCGTGCAGCACCGCCGTGTAAAGCTCCGCCATGCCACCCTCGCCGAGCCTCTCCAGCAAACGGTAGCGGCCAAACGTGCTGGCGGCGGTCTCGACGCGCGCGCGTTCCGGATACACGTTGGCCGCGAGCTCCGCGGCCTGCCCGGCGATGCCGGCGCTCCAGGCAGGCATCGCGGCGGCGGCCGGTGCGACGCCGCTCTTGGCCATCTCCGTCGGACGGCTGCCCATCTCCTCGGCGTTCTCGTACGGCTGCGTACCCCGGCGCGTGCGCTCGCGCAGCTCGTCGATCTTCAGGCGCGGCGATCCGAAGACCTTGATGCCCGATCCGGCGGCCGCCTCCGCAGCCGGCGCCTGCGCCTGCGCACCCCCGCGGCGGAGAACGATCGCCGCCACGCCCAGCAGCAGCGCCACCACGCCCAGCAGCACCGGGATCGCCTCTGACGCCGGCGCGGGCGGTCCGGGATGCAGGACCCACAGCCAGAGCTTGGGCCCGATCGTCGCCGCCTGCGCCAGCCACGTCGCTTCACCGTCGCTGGCGCGCGCCGCCGCTTCCTTGCCGACCAGCCGGGAGAGCGTCGCTTGCTGGCCGGCGCTGCCCGCGACCGACACCACGCGCTGCCCGTCCGAGAGCATCACCGGAACGCCGGTCGCCTTCTGGAGATCTTGCGCGTCCAGCGGCATCGCGAGCACGAGGTAGGTCGGATCGCCGCCCCGGCGCGCGCCGCCCACGGGCACGACCGCGGCGACGAGCGCGCGATCGTCGACCAGCACGCCGGAGGCGACCCCGGCCGTCTGCGCGCGGTCCAGCATCGTGTTGTCGGGCAGCGGCATCCGCTTGTCGCCCTTGTCCATGCGCGCGGCCAGCGTCCGCCCGGACGTGACCAGCGCCGCGCCGCGGGAGCGGAACGGCCCCCACCAGTCCTCGCTCTCGAACAGATCCAGAATCGTGGCGGCGTCGACGCCGTCCGCGAGCGCCGCCTTCAGCTGCGCGATGGACGCCGCATTCTTGACCTCGATCTCCAACCCCCGCTCCAGCCCCTCCAGCGCCTTCTGCGACGCATCCAGCATGCCCGCCGCCTCGTCCCGGCTGCGCTGCACGGCGGCCGTGTTCGCTGCGCTCTGCGCACGCCGCGCGATGACCGCCCCGGCGGCCGCGCCGACGGCCGCGACCGCACAGACAAGCGATGCTGTCGTCCGAGCGGGCGTCATGAAGGGTCGATGCAGCGCTCGGTCATCCGTTACAACTCTATTCCTTGTAAGACCCGTACGGCTGCCCGAGCTTGTTCGTGTGGGCCTTCGAGGCCTCCATATCCAGCGTGAAGTTCGCCTGCCCGCCGCTCGCCGCAACGTCGACCTTCTGTTGCGCCGGCTTCGCGTTCGGGCTCCACGCCACGATGCGGCGCGCGCCCACGGGCACGTTCTCGATCTTGTAGCTGCCGTCCGCGCCGACCTTCGCGTAGAGCGACCCGGGGACGACCAAGATGTTCGCGTTCATCTTCGAGTGGATGTTGCAGAAGACCTCGACGACGCCCGGCGTGGTCAGCACGACCGAGCGCGGCGTGTCGCCCTGCCGGTAGCTCCCGAGATCGAAGCTGTTGCGGCCCGACGTCGAGAACACGTTGTGGAACACGGAGTCCATGTTCGGGAAAACGACGCTGGCGCCCTTTTGCACCACCGCCGTCTGCGGCCAGAACTGCTTGTCCTTCTGCTTGATCTCCAGCGTGTGGCCGCGGCCGGAGCCCTTCGCCATGTCGACGTAAACGTAGGCGTCCTTGAGGGCGCCGTTCTTCACGTCGACGCGACCGCTCACCGTGCCGACGCGATCGCCGCTCTTGCTGGTGCTGGCGACCGCGGTCCCGCCCGTCGCTCCCGCTGTGGGGGGCGGCGTGGCGGTCGTGCTGGACCCGGCCGGCGGCGTGATCGGCGGCGGCAACCCGGCGGATGGCGGCATCTGCCCGCCCGTCTGCAGCAAGCGCAGCAGCATGTCGTAGCGCTGCTGCTCGACCCGCATCATTTCGATGATCAGCTGCCGCTGCTCGGCGACTTCGCGCTGCAACCGGGCAAACTCGGCGCCGGTCGGCGGCGGTGGCTCGGCAGACTTCTCCCTTTCCGCCGCGACCACCGAAAAGGGCGCGAGGGATACTGTCATGGCCATAACGAAACGTGCGGAGCTCGAAAAGTTCCTGGCGCGGTTCATGTTCGACCTCAGTAGATCAGGAGTAGCGAGCTGGTGAAGACGTCGTTCGCTATCTCCGGAATCCGTCCGTACTCCCCATTGTGAAGATACTCCGCCTTTAACACGATGTGCTCGTTGATCACGGCACGCACCCCGCCCGTCGCCCGCCAGGATTTAGTGATGTATAGCCGGTCACTGCCCGTTCCAGTGAGGCTGTCGGGATTTCCCAGCCAGACCAGCGCGTCGCGCAGGTCGCCGCGCCCGTAAACACCCAGCAGCGGCGTGATCATCCAGTCCAGCTCCAGGTAGCCGCCGTTCTTGAGATCGAGGCCGTAGGGGCGGTGATTGGGATCGTAAACGCGATCGGCGCGCTCGCCCTCGGAACGGCCACGAAGGTACTGCGCCTTGATGTCGACGGGGCCCACGTGTCCCAGGAGGTCGATGCCCCAGAACCACATCGGATCCAGGCTGTCGAGCGCGCGATCCTGCGAGCCGTATTCACCCGACAGCCCGATCTCCACGTCCAGCGCCGGCAGCGGCTTCACGGCGAGCCGCCCGCTGGCCGTCTTGCCTGCGTTCGAGTCGACCTCGTCGTAGAAGTGAAACTGCTCGGTCGTCGACGAACCGTTGGTCAGCGCCGCGGCGACGACGACGCGATCGCCGTCGAAGAACTTGCTGCGCACCTTGATCCCGATCGGCGTCCCGGTCGTGTAGCGCGCGATCAGCGAGGGCGTGATGCCGAAGCGCTGGTTCGCCTTGCGCTCGCGGTACTCGATGCCGATCACGGAGTCGAACTTCCCGACGAAGATCGACGTCCGTCCGTCTCGCGTCGGCATCCACTCCAGCTGCGCGATGTCAACCTCCATGAAATCGCCGATGCTGAAGTCGTGGCCGCTGCGCGGAATGAAGTTCACGCTCGCCGTCGCGAGCGCGCTGGGCGACAGCGCCGCGTTCAAGGTCAGGTTGACCTCGTTGATGATGAAGCCGGGCGCGCCGTTCGAGTTCACGCTGTCGAAGCGATCGATCCCCGCGAACTCGCCGAGGTCGGCGGCCTCGCCGCGCGAGTTGATCGCGGGGGCGAGCAGATCGCCCAGGAACACCCAGCCGTACCGGTTCATGTACTCCGGATAGGCGCGGGTGCTGGCGGGCCCCGAGTCCTGGATGATGCCGGAGCCGTTCTCCCCCGCCGCGAAGAAGCCGGCGTCGACGTAGCCGGTGACGTTGACGATCGGCCGGCGGGCCGTCGCCACCTGGCGCGTCTGATCGAGGCGCTGCTCGAGGTCGAGGATCCGCTCGCGCAGATCGTTGATCTGCGTCTGCGTGTCGACGGGCATCACCGCCTCGGCTTCGTTGTCGGCGGCGGCTTCGCCGGCTTCGTCGCCGGCAGTCGCGGGTGCCTCGGGGGGCGGAGGAACCAGCGCGGGCGGCTGTGCCTGCGCGAACGCGGCGGTCGAGAACAACGTCGGCAACAACAACGTGAGGCCGATGTGCTTCATCAATCAGTGCCTGCGTCCGTGCCGGCATCAGACGACGCGGGGCCGTCCGGGGTGCCCGCGTCGGGCGGCGGCGCGGCGGGCGGCGCCGCGACGTAATCCGGATACAGCGGCTTCCCGCCGAGGGTCTTGAGGAACTCGACCAGGTCGGTCGTCTCTTCGGCGGTCAGACTCAGCGGTTTGATCTGCGCGGCGCGCCCAGCCGGCGTCTGCTGCGCGGGATCGGGCGGGTGGCACGCGTCGAGCATCACCCCATCGAACTGGCCAGTCGTCGTGCCGCCGGGCTCGCGGAACGCGTCCGAACCGCTGGCCGCGCCGCCGTTGTTGTAGTGCCAGACGACGTCCTCGAGCGTCCGGTAGTAGCCGTTGTGCATGTACGGCGCCGTGATGGCGACATCGCGCAGGCTGGGCGTGCGCCAGGCGCCCTTCAAGCTCTGGTCGACGGGCCCGCAGTACCACGCGCTCAGCGACGTGTCCGCGGCGCCGTCGATCTTATCGCCCCACGTCAGATCGCGGCGCAGCCTGTTCGACGGCAGGGCGAGCTTCCACAGCCCCGCCCACGCGCCCGACGGCAGGCAGGTGTCGTCCTTGCCGACCGACTCGCAATCGCAGCTCGCGTTGCCGGCGTAGCAGTCGGCCCGCGTCGGGACGTGGTCGCCGACCTGCGGGATGCCGATGTCGTGGAATCCCTTGTCGGTCAGCAGCGGCCCGTTGTGGCAGTCGATGCACGACGCCTTGCCGACGAACAAGCGGGCGCCGCGCTTCGCGGCGGGCGAGATCGCAGTCGAATCCTTCCCCTCGTGTACGAAGCGATCGAAGGGCGATTCCAGGCTGATCAGCTTGTTCTCGTAGGCGGCGATCGCCTTCCCGAAGTTGACGAGGACCTGCGTGACGATGCTGCCCACGCTCTTGCCGTCGACGGTCGTGCCGGCGACGCAGTCGTACGCGTCACCGAACGGCTCGGCCGGCTTCGCAGGCGTCCGCGTCTCGCATCCGGCGCGCCGCCCGGGTCTTCCGTGCAGCGGGAATGTCGGCCAGCACGCCCCGTCAGTTTCTATGCAGCCTTTCTCGGTCGGACACATTCCGCCGACCCGCTTGCACTCGCCGACCGCCAGCGTCGGATCGGCGGTCTGATCGGCAGCGGTCACCAGCATCGCGGCGACGTCGGCCCGCTTCGGCAGCGTCGCCGGCAGCGGCGTGTCCGGGAAAGCCTTGTCGTAGAGCTCCGCATACTTCATGTCCGAGACGATCGTCCAGAACGTGTTCAGACGATCGCCGTTCATC
This sequence comes from Polyangia bacterium, assembly GCA_035607075.1. Classification (GTDB taxonomy): domain Bacteria; phylum Myxococcota_A; class Polyangia; order Fen-1088; family Fen-1088; genus JADGRB01. Next base: position 4,532 of record DATMZL010000516.1, on the reverse strand, counting down.
GAAACGCCGCTCTCGCTCACGGCCGAGGCCTGCGACCAGAGCGAATCGCTGCGCCCGTTCCAGTACAGCAGGTCGTAGAAGGCGGCGTTCACGGTCTGCTGCCCGTTCACGTCGTACCACCCGGCGCCGATCGAGACGGTGTTCGGCGCCGACGTGAAGTCGCTGCCGGCGCGGCGCGGATCGTGGCAGGTGGCGCACATCAGACCGGTTGGCTGGCCGCTGGCGGCGCGCGCGTAAGGGACGCTGCGGCCGATCGAATCGACGAGCGTCGCGTTGCCCGAGAAGCGTGTGTCGAAGTACATCCGCCATCCCAGCTCCAGCGCGTCGGCGTTGTCGCGCTGAACGGCGTTCGACTTGTCGATAGGCGGCATCAGCGCGTACGCCGGATCGGACACCGTCGCGTAAGGGTCGCACGGTCGACTGGAGTCGAGCCCGTTCGTGTCGCAGAGCGCCGCCAGTGACTGGACCCGCGTCCACTCCTCCTTCGTCCACTCGCAGCCGGCGCCGCTGCAGAAAAGGCTATCGACGGCGTGGCAGCCCGTCAGCGAAACCAGAGCACCGATCGCGAAAAGCCAGTTGCGGGGTACGAACGTACGTTGCACGAAGCCGCCGAGAAGTAACACGGCGCAGCTCCGCTGGTCCAGTTACGCCGGTGTGTCAGGGGCGGCTAAAAACTGCATCCAGGCTGTCGGCCAGGATGGCGGCCATCTCGCCTACATCGGTCTCCGTCGCTGTCAGGGGCGGAAACAGGTACATGGTGTCGCCCAGGGGCCGCAGCAGCGCGCCCCGTCGGACCGCCTCGCGGTAGACGTGCCAGCCCGTACGCCGGGCTGGGTCCAGCGGGCGGCCGTCGCCGTCGCGGATGTCGACAGCGGCGACCATCCCACATCCACGGACATTGCGCAGATAGGGCCGTTCGTCGGCAATTTTCTGCAACGCTGCGATCAGCCCTGGCGCCCGCGCGGACACCCGATCGAGCACATCGTCGGCGGCGAACACGTCGAGCACCCCGAGCGCGACGGCCACGGCAAGCGCGTTCCCAGTGAAGGTATTCGAGTGCAGGAAGGCCCGCCCCTCCGCGTAATCCGCATCGAACAAGTCGTAAATAGCATCGGTGGTCAGCACGGCCGACAGCGGCAGGACGCCGGCGGTCAGGCCCTTCGACAGCACGGCGAAGTCGGGCAGCGCCGCCGTCGAGATCCGCCCCTCCCCGTCGACGAGGTGGCTGGCCAGAATCGCGCCCAGCCGCCCCATTCCGGCGGCGATCTCGTCGGCGATCAGAAACACGCCGTGCGTGTCGGCCCAGGCGCGCAGCCGCCGCAGGAGATCCGGGCTGAAGAACAGCATGCCCCCCGCGGCCTGCAGGACCGGCTCGTAAACGATCGCCGCCAGCGTGTCGGCCTGCTTTGCGAGCGCCGCTTCGATCGCGGGCCATTCGCGCCCGGCGTCCAGCCAGGCCGCGTCGTGCGGGCCGCTGCGATACGGCAGCCCCGTCAGGCGTCCGGCGGAAAAACAGAGGGCCCGGTAGGGCGTAGCGTACAGGTCCAGATCCCCGATCGACAACGTGCCGGCCGTCTCCCCGTGGTACGCGTTCTCGAGCGCGACGAAGCGCGTGCGCTGCGGCGCCCCGCGCTGCGCCTGCGCCTGCAGCGCCATCTTCAGCGCGATCTCGACGGCGGTCGATCCGTTGTCGGCAAGGAACACCTTTCCGAAGTGTCCGGGCTGGCGACCGGGCGGTGCGGCCGGCCCCCACGCGGACGCAGGCAATCCGTTCGCCGCCGCGAGCAACCGTTCGCACAGGCGGACGAGCGGCGCGCTGGTCGTGTTCGCCGTGATGACGTGCTCGAACGCGTCCTGCTGCGCCCGCAGCGCAGCGACGAGCCGCGGATGCCCGTGACCGAGCGCCTTGCACCACCAGCTGGAGATCGCATCGAGGATCTCGCGGCCGTCGTCCAGCCGCAGCCTGACTCCGTGCGCGCCGGTCACGACCAGCGGTGGAAACGCGACGTAATCGCGCATCTGGCTGCACGGATGCCAGAACACCGCGAGATCGCGCGCGACGAGGTTGGAGCTCACCCCAGACGACTAGCATGGAATCGCGTGTAAGATCGGCGGCCGGGTTCCATGGAGACGCCGCCGCCCAACCCGTTCGAGCCGCCGCGAACGACGGATCTCGACGCGACCGCCGCGGCCGCGCCCGGCGCGCGCGTCGTGTCGGACGCAGCGCTTGACGAGCTTTCCGCCGCCGCGCCCTGGGTACGGCGATTCTGGCGCGTGACAGCGGTGTCGATCGCGGTCCAGCTGTTCGGCGTGATCACGCTCGTTCGACGGTTTGGATGGCCGTTCACCAGAACGGCCGCGCTGCTCGCGGGCGTCGGAATCGCCGTCTTCGCGCTGTTCATGGTCGTCTTGCACCGTTACGCGGCCGCGTCCCAGCGCTTTTCCGACGGGGACGACGACGCCATCGGCCCGCTCCTCGCAACGCAGGCGCTCTACTTCAAGCTCGCGGGCGTTCTGATCGTGCTTGGTGTGGTCGCGTGGGTCATCCAGATCGCGGCGGGCATCGCCGCGGGCCGCTGGCTCGCGTGGGTGCACACGTGACGCAGCCCGAATCCGGCAACGATGCGCCCCAACCATTCAAGCTCAACGAGCGCGAGGTCGCGGACCTGCGCGCCGCTGGCCGCTGGGCGCGGTTGGCCGGCTGTGTGGGAGGCGTCGGCATGGTCCTGATGGCTCTTCTGCTCCTCGACGTCGGTGTGAAGAATCCCCGAGCACTGACGACGTCGCTGGCCGGAGACAGCGTCCTGCAGCTCGTTTCGATCGTGGTGTCCGCGCTCGGCTGCCTCGGCGGGGTCGCGCTGGTCTGGGCCTATGGACGAAACGTCGCCGCCTTCTTCGCCGGCGGCGACATCGCCCTGCCCCGGGCCTTCCGCCGCATCCGTCAGTTCTTCATCCTCTCCACCTGCGTCCTCGCCGTGACATCGGTGCTTGGACTCCTCGCCGGTATCTAAGGCATCGGTGGGCCCCAGTGATGGCGGCCGCCGCCCTTGGCGATCTCTTCCTGCGCCAGCTTGCGCTGATCCGGCGTCAGCACCTGCGCGGACGCGACCATGCCTTGCGTGACGATCGCGGAGATCTTGTCGGCGCTCGCCATCGACAGCTTGCGCAAGCGTTCGACCTCGCCGGCGTTGATGTTCGGCGCGGTCAATGCCGCGACCATCTGCGCGCGCAGGTTGTTGTGCTGCGCCCGCTCGGTGCGCAGCTGCGGCCGTAGCCCCGCCCAGACCGCGCGGATCTGCTCGCGCTGCGCCGCGGTCGCGCCGACACGATCGAGGATCCAATGCATGCGGCGCATCGGCCCCCCACCCTCGGCCGCATCGTCGCCGCCCGGCCCCGCTGGCCCCGCGGCGCGAGCGCTCGAGATCAAACCGCCCACCCCTGCGATCGTCAGAGCTGCCACCGATATGAATACCGCCCTGCGGCGCGAGCGCCGGACGGGCGTCAGGACTCTGTCTTCTGTTTGGGTCACGACCTCGGTCTGCATGAGATATCTGCCCTTTCCGCGAACCTACATTCGCTTCTGGCCTGACCCGACGCCGCAGCGCGAAGTTATTTCGTGAGTTAGGTGACACGCTCTGAGATCTTTCGACCCCGACCGCACGTCGGGGGAGCGCAGGAGGTTTCTCATGATCCTGCGCAACGCGATGACCTGTCTGTTTGGAATTGGTTCGATCCTGCTGGTCGCCGACTCGTGTGCGGCCTCTCCGTTTCCCGGCTCGCGCCCGCTGCGCGACCGCGCAGCCGGCTACGAGCTCTCCGTGCTCGTCGACGGCATGCCGGCACGCACGTACTTTCACGACGGCGAAACGTACGTGCTCGGGCAGCTCGGCTCGCACTACACGCTGAGGATCTCGAACCACACGGGGCGGCGGATCGAGGCGGTCGTTTCGGTCGATGGCCGTGACGCCATCGACGGCCGTCCCGCCGACTGGCGATCGAAGCGCGGCTACCTGGTCCCCGCTTGGGGTTCGGTCGACGTCGAAGGCTGGCGCATCTCGCATTCGCAGGCCGCGGCGTTTCGCTTCTCGTCGGTGCCCGACTCGTACGCTGCCCGCACCGGCAGCGCGCGCGACGTCGGCGTGATCGGCGTGGCCGTCTTCGCCGAACGACATCTCCCGCCGCGCGTCTATCGCGTGCCGCCGCCTTACCGCCCCTACCCGTATCCGCGCCCCTACCCCTACGACTACAACAAGGACTCCGACGATTACTACGGCCGCGGTCCCAGCGGCGAGAGCGCGCCGCGCACGAAGTCCGCGAAGCCCACGCCGTCGGACGCCGCCGCGCCGCCTCCCACCGCGTCTCCGCCACGCGACGCGGCCAGTGAGCCGAGCTCGGGCGGCGCTTACGACAAGGGCTCGTCGCGCTCCGAAGCGGCGCCGTACGCGCAGCGCAACCGTTCGGGCCTGGGCACCGAGTACGGCGAGGCGGTCCAATCGCCCATCTATGAGGTCGAGTTCGTTCGCGCCAATTCG
>DATMZL010001210.1:0-5762 GCA_035607075.1 Polyangia bacterium | reverse complement strand
ATCTGGGGCCCGCGCGCGATCGCCGTGACCGGCGTCGAGGTGTGAATCTCGACGCCCAGCTTGCCGGCCGCGTGGGCGTAGCCCCACAAGAACGGCCACGGAAAGACGATGCCGTCGCTCGGGTTGTAGCAGGCGGCGACGGTGCCCTCGCTCGCCAGCTCCGGCACCAGCGCGCGCGCCTCCTCGGGCGCGATCATCTGCGTGGACAGCCCGCAACGGTTCTGGACCGCGACGTTGCGTTCCAGACGGCGCGCCGCCGCCTGCGTGCGCGCGAGGAACAGGTAGCCGCCCCGCCGCATCCAGACGTTGATGCGCATCCGCTTCGCGAAGTGCGCGCAGATGTCCATCGACTCCTGCATCAGGCGGACGTTCATCTCGGTCGACCACTGCTGGCGCACGCCGCCGCCGTTGCGGCCCGACGCGCCCCACGCCAGGTAGTGCCCGTCGACCACGACGATCCGCTTGCCGCCCGCCTCGGCCAGGTTGTGGGCCAGCGCCAGCCCCATCACGCCGGCGCCGATGATGGCGATGTCGGCGTCCGGGATCTTCTTCACGTCACTTCGTCCGCTTGCCCGCCAGGATCGCGAGCTCCGTCGGCACGAGCGGCGGCCGCGACGTGAACGGCGCCAATGTGTCCGGTGCGCGCTTCGCCGCCTCGGCGATCGCCGCGACGACGCCCCGCAGACATTCCTTTCCCTGGCAGGGCCCGGTGCCGAACCCGGTGTAGCGCTTGACCTCCTCGACGTCGGCGTAGCCGAGCGTCACCGCGTGTTGGACGTCAGCGAGCGTGACGTCCTCGCACCGGCAGAGGATCACCTTGCGCGCCACGCGCGGCCCCTACTTCTTGCCGGGCTTCGGGGGGTCGAACATCTTCTCGTCGATTGGCTCGTCGAAGGTCACGGCCGTCACCCGATCGACGGTCGTGATCGGACCCAGCTGCGTGTTGCTCTCGAACGGGATCTTGACCCCGGAGACATCGCGCCACTCCCGAATCATCGCCCGAAAAGGCATGTCGCCCTGCGGACCTGCGTGCACTCCCGACTGTGACACTTGAAGGTGCGTGCGCGGGTCGTAGCAGCTGCGCAGGGGCGCCCCCAGCTTCGGCGTCGCGACGATACACTCCAGGTTCGTGCCGTCGGGCCCGGGCTCGGTCGCGGACTCCAGCTTCACGAACAGGTCGGCGGCGTGCATGTCCGCGTTCCACGACGCGGCGATGCGCGCCTGCTCCGCCTCCGCCCCTTCGAGGTAGCGAATTCCCTGCACCGGATCCTCGGTCCACGCGACCTTGCCGTTGCTGCCTTCGCGGATCCGCCCCAGCCCCGCCATCTCCATGATGGTCAGCGCCTTGTCGCCGCGGGTCTGGAACCGCTCGCCGCTCCCGCCCATCCCCATCCCCTGCAACGTCGTCTCGACCTTGTAGTGCGCCGTCTTGTGCGCATTCCACGCCGCCGCTCCCCCGGTTGCCTTGACCGCGTCCGCCAAGATCTCTTCCGGCGTCCGCAACTTGTTGGTCGCCGTTGACGCTGCCGTCGGCGTAGGCGCAGGCGTGGACGCAGCCGCACCCGTGGGCGTCGCCACCGCCGGCGCGCTCGCCGCCGGCGGCGGATTCGACGCGCACCCAACCGTCGCAATCAGGATCAGCAGCGATGCTGGAACGAAACGATTCATGCCCTGATGCTAGCGACGTTCCGATTTCAGCGCCACCAGCGCCGCGTCCAGCACCGGATCGCGCCCGCCGCGCAACGCGGCCCGCGTCTCCAGCACCCGCTTGTTCGGCTGAACGCCTCGCCCTTCCAGCGCGACGCCCTTCGGCGTCTTGAAGTCCGCGACCACGTACTGCATGACCGCGCCGCCCGGCAGCGCCTCGATCACCGACGGCAGCACCGCGCCCAGCGTCGTATCGCCGACGACGATCGCGCGCCCCGCCTCCTGCAACCCGGCTGCGAGGATCTCCGCCGCCGACGCGCTCCCCTCGTCGGTCAGGATCGCAAGCGGGCCGGTGAACGGGACCGCGCCCATCTCCGGCTTCGCCGCGAACGTCTGGCTGAAGTCACGGAACTGCATCGTCCCCAGCGTCACCGGTTCGGTGACGAACAGCGACGCGATCGGGATCGCCATCGCACCCTGGCCGCCCGGATTGCCGCGCAGATCCAGCACCACCGCCTTGACGTGGTGGGCGGTGAAGCGCGCCATCGCCTTCTTGATGTCTTCGAGGATCGGCTGCAGCAGGAAGATGTTGAAGCCGATGACGCCGACCGAGCCGATCTCGTACGCGCGCACCTCCGGGTAAAGCGGCGGCAGATGCCCCAGCTTCACCGGCGTGGCGCGCGGCGGATCCCGGACCAGCACGGCCTTGCCCGGATGGTCGCGATCGTCCAGGTATTCGATCGTCACGCGCGAGCCGGTCGGACCCAGCAACCGGCGCTGCGCCGCCCGCCGGATCGCGAAGCGCTCCTCGACGGGGCGCAACGGGCGGACGGAGTCGCGCGGCGGGCCCAGCGGGCGGCCCGCGATCTGCGTGACAACGAAACCGGCCGCCAGGCCGGCGTGATCGGCGGACGACCCCGCGCGCACGCGCGTGATCGTCGGCCGTCCGTCGATCACGCGCACGGTCACCCCCGGATCGCCGCCCAGATCGCTGTCATTCGTCTGGGCGCCGGCCTTCGCCGGATCGGGCTCGTCGTCGTCCTCTGCCGCGCCGGGGCCGACGATGACCATGTGGGACTGACCCAGCTCGCCGATCATCTGATTCGCGATGTGATAGAAGGCCGCCTCCGACGGCGCCGCCAGCGCGAGCGGTTCGTACCTCGCGCGGACAGCATTCCAGTCGATCCCGCCCAGCGTCTTGTCGTAGTGCTTGTCGCGCACGATGCGCCACGCGGCTTCCAGGATCTCGCGACGCATCGCCGTGCGCGCGTCCGCTCGGCTCTCGGGCGTCGCGGCGGGAGGTGGCGCGGACTCGGCGCAGCCCGCGCCGAGCAACGCCGGCGCGAGCGCGCCGATCACGAACAGCGCGGCCGCCGCCAGCGTCGATGCCAGCGCGCGCCCGGCGGCGGTCCCGGCCCGCTCGGCGGCGGTCGGGCCGGCGAAGCCGGTGACGTCGCCGCATGCGAACACGCCAGGGACGCCGGTCGCGTAGCCGCGGTCGATCACGGTCGCGAAGCCGCCGCGCGCCGCATCGAACGCGACGGTCGCGCCGTGCTGCCGCGGAAGCTCCGAGGCGGGCGCCGGCAGCGCCGCGACGGCAACCAGATCAGCGGCGATCGTCTTCGCCTTGCCTCGCGGGAGCGCGACCTCGACGCCGCGAAGCCGCTTGCTGCCGACCGCGGCCACGACGGTCTGGCGCGTGACGTCCACGCGTTCGACGTCGACGCCCGCGCCGGCCAGCGCGCGCTCCAGCGGCACCGCCGCCGGCGCGCCGTCGACGAGGACCACGCGCGCGCCCGCGGGGACCGGGCGGATGCCCCAGCGAAACGCCAGGCGGCCGAGCGCACGCGCCGCGATCACGCCCGGGCGGTCATTGTCGGCGAACGGCAAGTTCTGATCATAGCTGCCCGTCGCGTACAGCGTGCGCTTCGCGCTGACGCGAACGAGGCCCGCCTCGGTCGCCACCGCCAGCACACCGGGGCTGCCGCCCGCGCCCACGTCCTCGGGAAAGAAACCGATCGCAGTCGCGTTCGACACCACGCGCGCGCCGGCGGCGTGCGCCTCGGCCGCGAGCTCCAGCGCCCGGGCGCCACCCCCCGGCTCGGCGTGCAGCGAGCCGCCGGGCGCCGTCTGCTCGTCGTAAATTACAACGCGCGCGCCCGGCGCCGCGCGGGCGATCTCGCGCGCCGCGGTCAGTCCGGCGGGGCCGCCGCCGATCACGCAGGCGTCGACGACCTCGTCCGTCGTCACGGTGGCGGGCGCGTCCGCGGCCGGCAACGTTCCGGACCCGCCCATCTCGTGCACCATCTTCAAGAACACGGCGTTGCCCGTCCGGCTGCCCGTCATCAGCGTGTGGTGGTCCATCCCGCGCGGGAACAACCAGTCGGCGGCCGCCAGCAAATCGACGTCCGCGCTCGGGAAGGCGTTCTGGCGCTCGCACGCGAGACCGTCGCGGGCGGCGACCATGCAGGCGCGCCGGTTGGGCCGTCCGTCGATGCGCATGGTGCAGGAGGCGCAGTGCCCGTCCAGGCAGAAAAGGCCGCGCGGCCGGTGGTACTTCGTCGACCGGCCGAGCGTGCGGATGCCGGCGGCGAACAGCGCCGCCGCGACGGGCTCGCCGGCGATCGCCGGGATCGGCGTCCCTTCGAAGTCGATGGTCACCGCCTGGCCAGCCGCCGGCGTGCCGGCAAATCCTCGCAGGGTCTGATTCACGCGCGACACTGTAACCGGCTCCCTCACGCGATCAACCAAGTGTCCGTGGTGCCTTACCTTTCGCCGCCCACAGGGGTCGGAAAGAACCTGTCGGACTTCGATGATCGTCGACGATGATCTGCTATAGAGGCGCCATGCTGATCCTTGGTCGGTCGCGGTCGCCTGGCTGGGCCGCCTGGGCCGGGATGCTCGCCGTCGCTTCCCTGGCGACCGCTTGCAGCGGCAAGGGATCGAACAAGGCGGCTGTGCGACCGCCGCCTCTGGTGTCGGTCGCGCGGGTCGAGGCGCGCGACGTTCCGGTCGAGGTTCGCGCCCCTGTCGATCTCCGCCCGCTGATCCAGGCCGACGTCGGGTCGAAGACGCTCGGCTATCTCGACGCCGTACTGGTCGATCGCGGGGACAAGGTCACGCGCGGGCAGCTGCTGGCGCTGGTGCGGCCCAGCGACCTTCCGGATCAGCTGGCGGCCGCGCGCAGCACGCTGGCACAGGCGCAGTCGTCCACCGCGCTGGCACGCACGAACTTCGACCGCGCCAAGCAGCTGGCCCCCGAGGCCGTCGTGTCGCAGCAGGAGCTACAGCAGGCGCAGAGCCAGTTCGCCAGCGCCGAGGCGGCCCAGCAGGCGGCGCAATCGCAGATCGCGGCGCTGGCCGTCCGGCTGGGCGAGACGCGCATCGCCTCGCCGTTGACCGGTGTCGTCGTCCAGCGCCGGCTGGACCCCGGGACGCTGGTGGGACCGCCGGGCGGCGGCGCGATCGTGACCGTCGCGCGCGTCGACACGCTGCGCGTCTTCATCACCGTCAACGAGCGCGAGCTGGCGGGCGTCAGCGTCGGCAAGAACGCCCACGTCGAGGTGGACGCGTTGCCCGGACGCACGTTCACGGGCAAGGTCGTGCGCCTGGCACCGGCGCTGGATCCGGGCACGCGGACGCTGGACGCCGAGGTGCAGCTGGACAACCGGGCCGGCGAGCTCTACCCCGGGATGTACGGCCGCGGCGCGATCGTCGTCGAGACGCACCCGCAGATGGCGGTCGTTCCGGTGGGCGCGGTCGTGCTCACCAACCGGCAGGCGTTCGCGTTCGCTGTCGATCCCGGCGGCGACGTCGTTCACCGGCGCGCGCTGACACTAGGAGTGGATGGCGGCGACTGGTTCGAGATCAAGGCTGGCTTGCACGCCGGCGATGAGGTCGTGGTCGCGGGCGCGGAGGCGCTGGCGGACGGCATGAAAGTCCGCGCCGCGCGCGGCACCGATCCGTTCGCGTCCGGACCGCTGGCGCGCGACGGAGCCACCGGGGCCCACTGAGGACCGCCGCCGCATGTGGCTGACCCGTCTCGCGCTTCGCAACCCGGTCTTCATCCTGATGATGTCGCTGATGACCGTGGTGCTGGGCTTCGTGTCCCTGCG
>DATMZL010000425.1:0-2278 GCA_035607075.1 Polyangia bacterium | reverse complement strand
CTTGCCGACCTGGATGACGACCGGGATGTTGGTTCCCGCCGGCACGTCGCCGAAGTTGCCCATGCCCGGGAGGCCGAGCGTGAAGTTGCCGTTGACGTCTGTCGTCCCGAGCGCGATCGGCTGGCCCGACAGCAGCGACGTGCCGGTCGAGGGGTCGCAGGGATCGCAGCTGGGCCCGTCCACTATTGGGTCGAGCGGCTTGTTCGGGACGTAGACGCTGATGTTGTAGAGGGGAACGCGGCCGGCCGGATCAAAGATTCGTCCGCGGATCGTGGTGCGCGTCGTGCCGCCGCAGGCTGGGACCATGCAGTTGCCTTGCTTGCAGGTCGACTGCTGGCACTGCAGGCCCTCGCAGTCCTTGGGCGGCGCGAAGCCGCCCAGCCCACCCAGGCCGCCGCCGATGCCGAGGCCGCCCAGGCCGGTGTTGCCACCGCTCGAACCGCCGCTGCCGCTCGGCTGCATCGCCGGTTTGAACGAGCAGGCACCGCCGGCGACGGCGGCGCCAATCACGATGGCGAGAAGGCCCGACAGCGCCCTGCGCATGACGGGCACTATCCTACGATGACGACGCAGGAGGAAAGATCGAAGAGCATGAACTCGAGCGTCTTCTCCTGCGGCGTCAGATCAGTCGTGATGCACCCGTCGGGGAACGGCTTGCTCGGATCGGAGTCGTCCTCGGTGTTCGACGCCCCGCCCTGGGACACGTGGATGTCGCTGAGCACGACGCGCCCGCAGGCGGACTGGCCGATCGGCGTGGTCGCGTCCAGGTACTGCACCGATTGCGGCTGCGTGCTGTAGATCCACTGGTTACCGCTGCCCACGCGATCCACGGTGTGCTGCGCGCCGCGGATCTCGAGCTGACCGCGTGTGGTCGAGCCGCCGACGTTGACCAACCAGTCGGCCAGCGCCGCGCCCCGGGGGAAGCTGGTGTCGATGGTCGCGGTGAACGGGATGGGGAGGTCGGCCTGGTGGTTGAACACCGCGATGGCCGGCCAGGGCGCTGGCCCGAACTCGAACCAGTAGTTGTGCCAGTGCGACGCGAAGACGCGCCCGCCCGAGTTTGCGTAGGTCTGAAGGGCCTGGCGCGCCGCCATGCTCTTGTTGGTCGGGCGTTCTGTGCCTTCGCAGGAGTGCAGGATGACGTCGTACTTGTTCAGGTTCGCGACGTTGTCCCACCACGGGGCAACGGGCGTGAACTGCGCGCCGCCGAGCGTGGCGTTGAACGAGTTCGTGCCGTTCACGCCGGCGAAGAAGTTCACGCGGCCCGCGCCCGCCTCGGGCGTGAACTCCGAATCCGAGATCCCGACCTTGCGCAGCAGGCACTCGAGCGCGTCGGCGCCGCCGGTCGTCAGCGCGATCTTCGGAATGTGCCCCTCGCCCTGGTTGCGGGGCAGGCGCGTGATATCCGCGCTCGCCGCGGTGGCCTGGCACGCCGGGACGGTGTCGATCATGACCTGGCGGCGCCACTTGCCGACCTGGATCACGAGCGGGATGTTGCTGCCGGCGGGCACGTCGCCGGACGCGTCACCGAGCGTGAAGTTTCCGTTCGCGTCCGTCTTGGTCATCGCGATCGGTCCGCCCGAGATCAGGCTGGCGCAGTCGCAGCTCGGCCCGTCGTTGATGTCGCTGAGCGGCCCGTTGGGAATGTAGACGTCCACGTTGTAGAGCGGAACCTTCCCGGCCGGGTCGAACACGCGACCGGTCACCGTCGTGACCACGCCGCCCCCGCAGGGCGGTTGCGTGCAATTACCCTTCTTGCAGGTCGACTGCTGACACGAGAGATCCGTGCATGGTGTCGATTGCCCGGGGCGATTGCCCGTACCGGGGCCGCCGCTGCCGCCGGTCCCGATCTGGATCATCGGCTTCCCGGGCGAGAACGAACAGGCGAGCAAAAAGGAGGTGAAAACGAATGCAGCGTATCGAACGGCGGACGACGAGCTCATGGCTGGGACCTCCGGGACAGGACGTGTACCCGCCTGTGTTGGTGCCCTAGCTTAACTCTCGACGTCGAAAAAGAGCCAGAAGAATGAGCCGATTCTCAGGTGTCGTCGCCGGCCCGATTTCAGGGCCTCGGGCGCCAATTTTGTTGGCGATCGTCGAACTGAATTGGCGCTGAATTCGAGCCCAGATCAGCGATCGCAGAGGCGCGATGCCGCACAGCATCTCGACGTCATCCGACGTCTATGGGCAGCCGACCTCCGCATCAGGCACGCCCGGCGTGCACATCGTGCAGCGAACGGTGAGGTTGCCGGGCGGATCGCCGCCGCCGCCCGGATCG
>DATMZL010000433.1:0-3825 GCA_035607075.1 Polyangia bacterium | reverse complement strand
GCGACGCCGTCAGGACGACTCCGGCGGCGTGCTTGCCGGCGTTCGTCGGGTGGTCCTCGAGGCGCGCCGCGATCGCCATCTCGGGGAACGCCCGCAGCATCCGCTTGCCGGCGTCGGTGCCGGCGAGGGTGTCCTCGAGGGTCGCGGACGCGCGGTTGTCGCCCTGGCTGCGCTGTATCAGCACGTTCGCGACGTCGTCGACCATCGCCGACGGGACGCGGAGCGCGGCGGCGACGACGTTGAGGGCCGACTTGCCCTGGAAGGTCGTCACCGACCCGAGGCGCGCGACGCGGTCGCGGCCGTAGCGCCGCTCGAGCTCCTCGAAGACGAGGTGGCGATGCTTGTCGGAGAAGTCGACGTCGACGTCGGGAAGGTCCGACCGCGTCGTGTCGATGAAGCGCTCGAAGACGAGGTCGAACGGGATCGGGTCGACGGTGGTGATGCCGAGAAGGTAGCAGACGAGCGAGCCGCAGCTCGAGCCGCGCGCCGGACCGACGACCATCCGCTCACGCGCCCAGGTGATGATGTCGGCGAGGATGTGAAAGTAGTCGGCGAACTGCTTCTCCTCGATCAGGCGCAATTCGCGGTCGAGCCTCTCGGAATAGACATTTGAATAGACATCCACGCCGAGCCTCGCAGCACCGGCGAGGCAGAGCTCGCGCAGCGTCGCGCGCCTGTCCGGCGAGAACAGCGTCGCGCGCTTGAGGACGGCGCGGCTGCGATCGAGGACCTCGTCGCGGCGCGCGATCGCGGCGTCCTGGTCGACTGCGTCGACGAACCAGGCCACCGACCGCCGCCACTCGTCATCCGACAGGATGTGGGTCGGATAGGTCTGGATCGAGTTGAAGCGAATGGCGATCCGGTAGAGCTCGCGGTCGGCCTCGCGCGGGTAGTAGTTGTCGGACGTCGCGACGAAGTCGAGACCGCGGCGCCTCGCCGCGCGATAGGTCGCCACCGGCAGCGCCGGCGACAGCCCGACGTAGAAGTCGCCGCCGACGGCGTGATCCAGCAGCACCCGCGGGCCGGCGATCCTGATCACGCCGGGTGCCGCGATCGCCTCGGCGTAGGTCAGCGCCGCCGACTTACGCGCCGTCGCGGCGTAGACGACGTCGTGAAGCGGACGAAGGTCGTCGACGGCGAGGAACGTCCAGGGGTCGTGGACCGGCTTCTTGGCATCGGGATCGGGCGACACGTTGAGCCGGACGCCGTAGACCGGGCGAAGGCCGGCGTCCTTCGACTTCTTGGTGAAGTTGACGAAGCCGAAGGTCGAGGACTGGTCGGCGATCGGCGCCGTCGACCAGCCGACCTCCTTGATCCGCGACAAGACGTCGTCGAGGGACCCGACGGCGACCTTGAACGAGTAGCCGGTGCGGATCATGTCAGAAGATGTCCATCCGCTCCTTGAAGTCCTCGATCGTGCTGATGCTGAAGTCGGGCATCAGCCAGTAGTACGGCCCCCACTTGCCGATGATCGGATCGTGCCGCTCGGCGACCAGCTCGATGACGTCGCCGACCGGCCACTCGCCGACGACGTGGACGCCGTCGTGAAGGATGACGTTGACGGCGTCGAGGCGGCCGGACTCGATCGCGGCCATCGCGTCGTCGAGGCAGCGCGCGTTGACGGCCCCGCCGCCGCCCGTCTCGTTGATCTTGACGACGATCGCCGCCCGCCGCCCGTTGCCGTAGACCTGATTTGGAAAGAAGCCGCGCTCCTTCAAGCGCCGGCTGTCCATGTCGTGCCAGCCCCGAAGGCGAAGCTCGAGCGACTTCATGACGAGCCTGTTCATCTGACCGATCTCCACGTTGGTCATCCCGACCTGATTGTCGGGACTCGACATATTCCTACAGCATCTCGCGCCTGACCAGCTCACCAATGCAGCGAATGAGGGCGGCGACGTCGACCTTGGCGCGGTGGGCGCCCTCGAACCTCATCCCCGTCAATTCCTCGTGAAGGTCCCCGAGCGACATCCGGTGGCCGCGAAGCCCGATCGACTGCTCGATCGTGCACAGCAGCGGCGGCCAGACGATCGCGCCACCGGCACGCCGCGCCTCGATATCGATCACCTCGCGGTCGAAGGTCGCGTTGTGAGCGACGACGACCGGCGCCGACTCGATCATCTTCCGAAGCCGCGGCAAAACCGCGCGGAACGCCGGCGCGTCGCGAACCATCTCGTTGGTGATGCCGTGAGTCATCCCCGATCTCGAGGCCTCGACGATCGGCCGCGACGGCCGGACGAGCTGATCGAGCTCGTCGACGATGGTCGACCCGCCGTCGGCGTCAAAGTCGACGAGGGCGGCGTAGACCTCGACGATCTCCGGCAGCCAGTCGTTCTTGATCGTGGCGTTGGGAACGAGGCCGGTGGTCTCGGTGTCGACGACGAGGGCGCGCCTCATGGCTTCATTCCAAATTCAGCATCGTTGCATGGTTCCATATCGGGATGACTGGCTCCCTCCTCATAATCGCGGCACTTGGCGTCGTACTCCTGGAGCATCTGGGAGTAAACACTCAAGTCATCGAGCGAGTCGACGTGGCCGCCGCTCTTCAGCGCTCCGGCGTAGCGCGCGAGCTTGTCGGCGCAGTGAAAGAACAAGGACAGCCGGTTCCAGTCCTCCTCCGAGGCGAGCGTGACGGGGTTGGGAAAGAAGCCGCGCATCACCTTCCCGAACTGAAGGTAGGTATCGCCGTAGACGGCGTTGCGCTCCTTGTAGATGGCTCCGAGGTCGGCGAGGGCTTGAGGAACTGACTTAGGCATCGCCTGACTTCCTCCCTGTTGGCGGCATCGTTGTAGATCAAGTTTCTGCCCGACGGGTGCGGCAGGAGCGTGAAGGTGGTGCCGCCGATCGTCGTCGACGCGAACCAGGCGACGTCGTCGAGGCCGAGGGCCTGCCAGACGCCGCGGCCGAGGACGACGACGCTGCGGCCGGCAAGCTGGCGCCGGAGCTTCCTGCCCGCGGCCCGGGCCTGCCAGGGCAGCCACCTCCGGCTCGGCAGCAGGTTGATCCTCTCGAACGTCGCCTCGTAGTCGGCGAGCGCCATCCCCGACATTCGCCAGAGGCGGTGGCCGGCGTTCCTGTCCGCCATCGGCGACAGCGGGTCGCCGGCGCGCGTCGGGTTGTTCATCCCAATGATCGCGGGTCGCACGACTTCTCCTCCAGCGCCTCTCTCAGCACCCGCGTCGCCGTCACGACGTGGTGACTGTCGATGAGGTGAAGCGCTCGCTTGACGGCGCCGGTGATCCGGCGAAGCGCGAGGGCGTGATTGACGAGCTCGCGGTCGGTCGCCTCGCCGACGGCGATCGCGGTCTTCAGCTTCGACCGAAGGACCTCGACCTCCGTCGTCACGTCGCCACCCGATGGAGATCGCTGGAGTCGCCGAGGTCCTCCCCCGCGGCCATCAGCTTGAGGACCTTGAAGACCTCGCCGACGCCCCTGGCGTGAGCCATGGCGCAGCCCTTCAGCATCACGTTGAGGCCGAAGTCCCTGTCGGTGTAGGTCACGATCGGCACGCCCTTGGCGAAGGCGTAGCCCATCTCCCAGATCACGCCGGTGTCGCGATCGTCGATGACGGCGAGGACGACGTCGGCCCTCGCGATCTCCTCGCAGTTCTTCTCGAAGATCGACAGCGCGGCGGCGTCGCGCTCCTCCTGGGTCATCTTCGTCAATACCCCGTCGACCCGCGGCGAGTAGAGGACGAGGTCGGGGATGGCGTTGACGATGCCCTCGAGCCGGACGACGAGGTCGAGCTGGGAGGGAGTAAAAAATGGCGATGCTAAATACACTCGGGTGCTCATAGCTGACCTCCTATTATCGACAGGACGTTCTGGG
>DATMZL010000772.1:0-6422 GCA_035607075.1 Polyangia bacterium | reverse complement strand
CTTTTCTGGCAGGTGGTTAGGATCCGGAACCTCCTTTACCGCTACGTGACGCAGCGACCGCTGACGCCCGGTTTGACCTGGTTCGTTCGCCACTATGGGCGCCAGGCCAAGGCCCGCCGAGACCTGCCGCCGCGTGCGCGCGTGCAGTCTGCCGCCGCGATCGGCGGAGCGGGGCGGGGCCTCGTCTCGCTGGAGGTCCGCGTCGGGACGCCCGACAGCACGTCGGGAGCGCTGCGCGAGATTCTCGAGCTCGAGCAGACGGCGCGGGATCTCGTCGCGCGATACGTGCCCGGTCGGGCCAGCGGCGATCCGCGCCCGCCAGGTTATCCGCACGGCTTCGAGATCGGCGTCATCCACCACTTCATCAAGGACCGCGGCGACGGTTCAGGCGCGGGGCTTCCGGAGGCGCACTGGGCAGGCGGGCACCCCGATCCGAGAAAAAACCCATCGCGCTTTCGGTACGCACGCTACTTCGTCGGTCTGGACCGACACGCACGCAACCTTGCCTGGCTGTTCAATCACTACCCGGCGGCGTTGTGGCTCGTTCGCGGTGTGGACATCTGTACCGACGAGCTCGGCGTGCCGACGTGGGTGATGGGGCCGCTCGTGAAGCGGGTGCGTGCGGCCGCCGACCGGGCCGCGCGCACACTGCGCGTCCTGACGAAGCAGGTGCTGCCTCCGTTCAGAACGACGGCGCACGCCGGCGAGGACTACATCCATCTCCTCGGCGGACTCCGCAGCGTCGATCACGCGATCGAGTACCTGCCCCTGTCGGAGGGGGATCGGATCGGTCACGGCGTTGCGCTTGGTGTGCATCCGGTCGAGTGGGCGCGCCGGGCCGGCCGGCTGGCGCTGTCGGTGGAAGATCGCCTGCTGGATCTGGCCTGGGAGTGGGCGTGGTATGGCCGCAACCGCGTCGCGCCGGGGGGCGATCGCCAGCGGCGAATCGAATATCAGATCGCGCAGTACTCGGAGGCCGTCTTCGGAGGCGCGGTGGCGCCTTTCGATCTGGCGGCGCTGCTCGAGGATCTCGGGCGCGAGCGGGCGCTCATCATGGCGGGCTTCCCGACGAGCGTACCGTTTGCGCGCGCGATGGATGCGCGCGTGCAGCGATTGCACCACTATCTGACGGACGCGGCGTTGTTCCGGCGGGGCCGCGAGGTGATCTGGGTCGATCCCGCGGACGAGGGAGAGAGCCTGGCGTTCCTCCAGGATGCCTTGCGCCGCAAGGTGAGCGCGCGTTCGCTCACCGTCGAGGTGAACCCGACGTCGAACCTGCTGATCGGGGACATGGGAGATCTCAAGCACCACCCACTCTGGCGGTTGAGGCCGCCGCGTGGCGACGCGCCGCCCGTCGCCGTCTCGGTCGGCTCGGACGATCCGATCGTGTTCGCGTCGAACCTACGCGAAGAGTATCAATGGCTCTGCGACGCGCTCTGCCTCGCGCTCGGCTCGTCGGAGGAAGCGGGCGCGTGGCTGGACCGGACGCGGCGCGCCGGGCTGGACGCGCGCTTCACGCTTCCTCTTGGTCCCGTGCGGGTGCGGGACGTTCAGATATGAGGCTAATGCGGCGCAGCCGGTAGTCTGGAGGCGTCCGTCTGCGTCGCCAGCTTCAGGGCCCGGTCGTAGTTCTTGGCAGCAAGGAAGCTCACGACGGCGCAGAGAAGTAGCGTCACGACCGCGGCGACCCAGCGCATCGCGACCGGTTTGCCCTCGGTCAGCTGCTTCGTGAACCCGACAGACCACACAATGGCCGACACCACAAGCGCGAGGACGAGGTTCCGGCAGGTCGCGCGCATGTACCAGAAGTAGAGCGCCAGATCCTCGCGCTTGTCCGGGGTCAGCGTGTGGTACCACTTCTTGTCTGTAGACCCGTCTGCCATGGGCTGGAGGCGCTTGAATATCAGATCGCTTAACCCATGGGCCATCAGGCCTGACAGATAGACCGCGACGAGCAGTCCGATGCCCGTGGCGATCCCGTTCAGGGATTCAAGCTTGATCTCTCCGTCGACGAGCGACGCCCCCCATCGCGTTTGAGCCAGCGTCCCGACAACGACGGTGCCCGGCAAGAAGAACGCGAGGTCGAAAACGCGAAAGAACGACGTGGGCGATGACTGCATGCTCATCCCTCAACGATGTGGTTTGTGCGACCGCGGGTCCGTTGTAACGCCGACCGCAAACAGTGACAAGCACCTGAGGTGTTTACGGCCGGACATCATTGGATTTCCCAGGTCTCCTGGAGCCACATCATGAGCGGCTCTTCTTCCGCCGAGATCGAATCGGCGGCGGCGAGCGCGAGGATGGACTCGTAGATCAGGGAGCGGGCCTCGGGCCGCGCGATGGTCGCCAGAAACGCCTTGAGGGCGGCCTGATCCGGAAACGACTCAGCGGCCTTGGCGAACAGCTTGCGGTACGTCGCCTCGCCGAGCTCGGCGGCCATCAGCGCGATCGCCCGCCCCTCCAGTGGCGATATCGCCCCATCGGCGCGCGCGATGGCGCGGCTCAAAGCCACCAGCGCTAGGCTCTCGTCGGGCAATAGGTCGATGAGATGCATTCGCCCATTCTCGCCGAAATGGGGACGTAGATCTGCCTCAGAGCGTCCGCGCATCGAGCGTTCTACTTGATCGACTTCACGAGGGTGAAACCCGCGGTCGTGATCCAATGGCGCGCCTCTTCGTACCGGGCCGTGTAAGTGCCAACCAACGAGATACCGCCGCCCACCGGAACCCCGATCTGGACGTGGCCGCCGCCGCTGAAATTACCGGCGCCCTGGCCATCGCCCGCGTGCTTGGAGAAGCGCCCGATCGCGGCGGCCTCCAGACGCGTGGGCGACGCCTCGCCGGCCGTCGGCACGCTGGCCGCGAGCCCGAGCGACGCGTCCGCCACGCCGCCCAGCGTGTCAGTGATCGCGCCTGCGTCCCAGGTCGCATATTTCTCTGTCGGCAAAGCGGAGATCGATCCGGCGACCGCCCACTTGAACCGAAAGTACGCACCGGTTGTCGCTGCGTCTTGACCCGCGTCGCCCGACCATGTGGCCTGTAGCGACAGCAGATCCGGCAGCTCTGGCACGAACGTCGCGTCGGGGGAAGCGCGGAAACGGATCGCCCAGCCCGAGACTGTGCCCGGGTTTGGTGTCGCGACCCGGATCTTGAGTTTCGGTTCCGTCGCGTCGAAGTAGGCCCGACCGGCGACGTTGACGATCTGCACGACGTCAGCGGGGGCGGGAGCACCAGGCGTGCTCGTGGTGCTCAGTTCACGGAGAAGGTCGTTGGTAATGTTCCAGGCGTCGAGCGCGAACGCGTCTTCGTCGGCCGTTGTGGTCTTGATGCTCGTGAGGTTGTCGGTCCAGTCGTAGAGGGTGTCGCGGGTGCTGTAAAGGAGTCCCAGATCGACGGCTCCGATCTGCGGCTTGGCTGGAGCCGGAGCGCCCATCGTGCTGCTCGCAGGTCCGGTCGGTTGGATCACCAGCGCCGAAAATGCGAGCGATGCATGTCGCAGGAACCTGCTGTCTCGGTTGTTAGCGTCGAGCAATCCACTCGCGGAGGCGAGCATGCCCGGCTGGCCGCCCGAAACGACCTGGGAAAGGCCGAACTGCAGGCGCTGAGGTGCCGGGACGGCGCCACCCGGACTGAGTACGGGTTGCAAGACGGGGTCGGCGAGATGCGCCGCCCGCGCCGCCTCGATGAAGCTCTGCTCGAATCCGGCTTCCCTCCATGCAGCCCGCATGAAGCGGCCGGTTGGCGGGTCAAAGGGATCGACGAACTTCGAGCAGGCCGCCAGCTCGCGCACAGCTTGATCACGCAGCGTCGCCCAGGCCGCGATCCGATCGGGTGCCGTCGTTACAAACGTTGCGGGCGGTGATTGCCAGTTCTTCGCGGCGACGATCACTATTTGCAATCGACTAAGCTGGGTCAGAGGGACTCCGTTGCCGTCGAACATCCCACCGGTGACATAGTCGGGTTTGCACGGAGCGGCAGCGCGGGCGACACCGGTCGGCCCGAGAAGCATCGCCAGCGCGAAAGATGCACCGACCGCGAAGCGTAGGCGCGGCACGTCAGTAGACCTGGTAGGCGAGCACCACGAGCTCGCGGTCGGTCTTGGTGGCCGCCGGTGGCAAAGAACGTGCGACAGTTCCTTTGTCCGTGAGAGTGGCGGACAAGGTCCCCAGCAGTCGGTCCACGACGCTGACCGTGAAAAACCCGGGGTTCTCCGTCGGGATCTGATCGTTGTTGCGCAAAGTCTTTTGCAGCCCAGCCGGGCCGCGGACTATTGCGTTGAAGTCTTTGCTGGTCGTAGAAAAGAAGACCGGCGTCGACGCTTTGGTGACCATGTCCGGCATACGTTTTCTCCGTTCTCGTTGCTGAAGGGGGGGAAGGCCTGCAGGTTCAGGAAACTTCTTCGTTGAACGTTGCCTCCCAGGTTCGGCGGCCGACGATGCCGTCGGGATCGAGGCCGACGTGGCGCTGGAAAGCGACACACGCCGCCTTCGACTCGGGACCGTAGATCCCGTCGATGGTCGTGGCGAAACCGCGCGCGGCCATGCGTGTCTGCCAGCTCCGCACGTCCGCGCCGCGTACGGCCGGTGTCGACGGCCAGACAAAGAGCCGGCCCGGCCACGCATCCCCTGAGGGCGCCGCCGGCGCTACCTGTGGTGCCGGTGTCGCGCCCAGCCCATCGGACAGAGCCTGGAGATCCGCCAAGCTGCCGTCGAACCAGTCGCAATCGCACGGACCGGAAACGCCGGGGACGTCAACGACCGATCCGCTGCGCCCGTCCGTGAACTGCCAGAATGACCACCGTTTCCAAGGCGCCGGAACCACTGGGCAACCGATCAGCGCTTCCGCCCGCGCCACGAACGCCAACGTCCAGTCGACCACGTTCTGGGTGGACTGGCCCTCCATCACCTCGAGATCGAGCGCCGGCGGCAGCTCACCCCAGGAGAGAGGCCCGATTACCGACGCGAAGTGCGCCGCCTGCGCTTCGGGGTCGGAAGCCGGGCGCCCGAAGTGGTACGCGCCGCGAAGGATCCCAGCGTCGCGGATACCCGACCAGTTCGACCCGAACCTGGGATCGACGAACGAGCTGCCCTCCGTCGCTTTCGAAAACGCAAAACGGACCTGCGATCGTGCAACGGACGGCCAGTCGATCGATCCGTTGTGGTGACTGACGTCGATGCCCAAGACGCTCATTTGACCTCCACCTCAACGACGTACCAATCCTTCGTTGCCACAGATATCCAATCAGCGTCCCATGCGTCAACGGATGAAGTCGACTGCCGCTCGGAAATTGTGTTTACGCCGTCGGGCTTGAGCGTCGTTGACTTCGTGGTTGAGGCGCTCGCGGAGAGTCCGGCCCTCGGCGATCGTGTTTACGTTGATTGGCGGTAGGGAGGTGGACGATGCGGCTATTGCTGACAACGGCTGCGGTGTTGATGGCAACGGCTGGGGCGGTGCGGGCGGAAGGGCTGCGCGCCCCGCAAAACGTGAATGCGGTGCCGTGGGGGAGAGAATCGTCCGAGCTCACCACGCGGTCGGCCAAGGCCGCGATGGCGGGGGATTCGCAAAAATCGCTGGAGCTGGCCGAGCAGGCGATCCAGGCGAGCCCTCAGTCCCCCTGGCCCTACTACAACAAAGGGATGGCGCTCGCGCGGCGCGGGCAGACCGACGCCGCCGTCGCGGCGCTCAGCGCCGCTGAGGTGCGCTTCGCGAACGCCGACCCCTGGGGGCGATCGGTCGCGATCTACGGGCGCGCGAACACACTCGCGGGCGCAGGCCGCTGTGCCGAGGCGCGCGAGGCGTTCGAGCAGTACGCGAAGTTCGTAGAGGAGCGGGCGCCCAACTCGGCGGCGCTCGCGCGGCGCTACGCGACCGAATGCCGCGCCCCTGCGACGCCTCCGGCGCCCGAATCGTAGGAGGCGCCCGCGTCGTCTGCGACATCGTGACGGCACGCGCTCGGACGAGGAGCACGCGATGACACCTCGCCGGTCCTCGTGTACGCTCGCGCGATGCGCACACGATCCTTGCTGCCCGTGGCTGCGATGTTGCTCCTTGTCTCGGCGCCCGCATTCGCCAAGCGCGACAAGATCGATTGCTCCAAGGTCTCCATGACCAAGCTCGAGCCCGGTTGGGGGAATCTACCTGCGAAGCTCCAGAAGCTTCCGCCGGGAGCCACCTTGTGCGGACACCCCGCGGGTGGAGACACAGTGTTCATCACGTCGGCGCTCGACCGCGATGCGCTCGAGAAGTTCTACACGCCGCTGTTCGCTTCCCTGGGATGCAAGCTCACCTGCGGGAAGGACAGTTTCACCAAGGCCGACAAATGCGACTGCCCCAAGGCCGGCACGGGCAGCCTGCAGCACGACACGGGGTACATCCACCTCCAACCCTACGACCAGGCCTTCCAGCTCTTTTTCGGCGGCAAAT
>DATMZL010001621.1:0-3633 GCA_035607075.1 Polyangia bacterium | reverse complement strand
CGCGCAGGGCGAGCTGGTGGCGGAGATGCTCCGCCGCGAGGGGATCGAGGCGCGCTTTCACCGCGTCAGCAGCACGCTGATCGGGCTGCCCGAGACGCTTGTCGAGATGGACGTCGCGGTGCCGGCCGAAGACGAGGCGCGCGCGCGGGAGATGCTGGCCGAGTTGGAGTACGTCGGCGCCGCGGAGGAAGCCGACCAGCCCGCGGAGGATCCGGATGACGCGAGCGACGCGGTTCGTCCGGCTCCGAAGGCGCCCCCGCCACGCCGGCATCCGTTCCTGGCCGCGGGGTTCGCCGTTTTCCTGCCCGGCGGCGCGCACCTTTACGCGCGCCGTCCCTGGACCACGCTGGTGATCGCGCTCGGCGAGCTGAACGCGCTGGCGCTCGTTCTGACGGCGGGCGAAGCGCTGCTGTCGGAGATCGCGGTCGCGACGTTCATCGCGCTCGTCGTCTGCGACGCGTTCGCGGGCGTTCGCGCGGCGCGGGCGACACGTCGCGGTGAGGACGCGTCGCGCGGCGTCCAGCTCGCGCGCGGACTCGGCCTGATGCTCGTCGCGGTGATCCTGGGCCTCGGCCTACGCGCTGCGGCCGAAGTGCCCCGGCGGGTGCGCGCGTGGCGTCTCGCGCGGGCCACCGCGGCCTACCATGTCGGTTGCACCGTCCGCTCGATCATTGTCGAGAACCACAGCGGCAAGCCGCGCGAGATCGAGATCGGGAAGCTCGAAGTTGTGACGTCCTACCTTTACGGACGCGATGCTCACAACGCCGAGATCGTCGGGCCGCGCTTCCTGACGGTGGCTCCGGGGGCGCGGGTTGCCGTCACCGTGATGGTTCCGGAGGCCGTCGCCGGGACGTGCCGCTTTCCGAGCGTGCCTGCGGCCCAGGGTCCGCGAGCGATCAGCACGGGCTACGCGCCTGCGCTGGACATGAGCGAGCTGGTGGACCGGCCGATGGGCTGTCACTTCGAGTTCGCGTTCGCGGCGCGGAAGCTCGACGGCGTGGACGACGATCCGTTCGAGACAAGCGGCTCGTGCAACCCATCGAGCAAGACGAACGGCGAAATTCCGGATACGCTTCAAACCCCGCGCTGAACGCCATGGCTGACGACGGATACAAGACAATCCTCCGCACGACAGACCCGACGCAGGGCGAGCTGGTCGCGGAGATGCTTCGGCGCGAGGGCATCGACGCGCGCTTCCACCAGGTGCGCGGCACGCTGATCGGCATCGCCGGGAACCTGATCGAGATGACGGTCGACGTGCCGGCGGAAAAAGAGGCGCGGGCGCGCGAGCTGCTGGCGGACCTGGAATATGTCGGCGCGTCCGAGGCGCTGGAGGCGCAAGCGGCAGGAGGATCCGCGCTGGACACCGCGGGGGCGAAACCGGCGCGCGCGAAGGACGAACGCGCGGACGCGGAGGGACCGCTGCATTCGCGGCGGCATCCGCTCTTCGCCGCAGCGTTCGCCCTGTTCCTGCCGGGCGGAGGGCACTTGTATGCGCGTCGCCCGTGGACGGCGCTGATATTCGCGGTGGGCATCGTCGGTTGCTTCGCGGCCTTGGTGGCCGCCCGCGACACGTCCGTGGCGCAGCTCGTCGTCCCCGTGCTCATCTGCATCGTCAGCAGCGACGCGATCGACGGTGTCGGCGCAGCCCGCGCGGAGGCGCGCGGCCAGCATCCTGCGCGCCGGCGCCAGCTCTCGCGCGGCTTCGTGCTGCTCGCGATCGCGATCGCGATGGGCATCGGTGCGCGTCTCGTCGCCATGGCGCCGCGGCTCGCGCGCACCGCGGAGCTCGCGAAGTACAAGGTGAGCTGCACCAGCACGTCGATCGTCGTCGAGAACGGCACCGACAAAGAGCGCGCGCTGGAGCTGAACAGCCTGCGGCTCGGGGCGATCACGGAGCTCGGCGACCAGCTCTACGAGATCGGCCCGCTCGAACCGCAGCGTTTCACCCTCGCGCCTGGCGCGCGCGGGACGGTGACGCTCAAGGTCGCCGACTGGCTCGCGCGACCGTGCAAGTTCGCGCCGCCCGAGCCCACGAAGGCTGGCGACGTAACCGACATATTCAAGCGATCGCTCGACGAAGGCTTCCTCGTGGGGCCCGTGCCGCGGCCGCTCTATTGTGGTTTCGCCTTCTCGTTCTCGGCGCGTGAGGTCGGGACGGATACAACGCTGCACGCGCAGGGCCGCTGCGTGCCACCGACGCCGACGGATCCCAGGACCTCCGGCGCGCTCGAGCTTACGCGCTGACCGCCGCTCGGCGGCGTCGGCGTGTAGAGGCCGCCCAGGATCGCGCCGAAGGCGAGGTGCGCGATCACGATGGAGATCGGCGTGCGCGCGCCGTAGTTGAGGGCGAGAAAGCCAGGCGGCTCCAGCTGCCGCGCGACGGTCGGCCCGCGTAGCTCGCTGGCCATGCGCGGGTGGACGCCGGGCATCACAGGCAACGCGACGACAGCGACGAACAAACCGTGAATCAGGCCCAGCACCGTTCCGAACCACCAGGTGAACCGGTGCGCGCTGTGAAAAGCCGCGACGTAGGCGATCGAGAACGCCCAGCCGTTCAGGAAGTGGGCGGCCGCGCCGTAGACCTTCGCGCGATCGCGGTTGGGCGTGAACATCGTCCCCAGCATGTGCGGGATGTTCATGCGCGTGATCCCTACGCCTTCGCTGCCCGCCATCAGCGTCGTCAGCACGGCCGTCGCCGCGAATCCCCAGATCAGGCAGCTGGCCCAGTTCATGACGGCGCGCTCGCTTCCGGGCTGGGCTGCGGACGTTCCTCGCCTGCGCCCACCCACTGATCGGCGCGGCGCCGGGCTTCGATCGCCAGGGCGGCGCCGATCAGGCCGACGTGGCTGAATGCCTGTGGGAAGTTGCCCAGCGCCGTACCCGACGCGGGATCCACTTCCTCGGCGTAGAGGCCCAGGTCGTTGGCGTAGGCGAGGAACTGGCGGAACCATCCTTCCGCTTCGGCGAGCGAGCCGCCGCCGCCGGCAAGGTGCTCGGTGACCCACGCGCTGCAGATGCCGAACGCGCCCTCGGCCTGCGGGACGCTTGTCTCGTCGCGATAGATCAGGCCCGGCCCGGCGCGCAGCCGGTCCATGATCAGCCGATACGTGCCGCGCATGCGTGCGTCGGACGGATGCGCGTATCCGAAACGGCCGAGGAGGAGAAGGCTGGCATCCACCGTGCTGCCGCCCAGCTTCTGCGTGTAGCTGTCGAGCGCGGAGTTCCAGGCGCCGCCCTCGACGTCGGCGCGAATCGCGGCGCGCTCGCCTTCCAGCTTGGCGGCGGGCAGCCGGCGGATGAAGCCCGATCGGTGCAGCTGCAGCAGGCGATCGATCGCGACCCAGCACATCACGCGCGAGTAGGTGTGGTGGCTCGGCGGCTCGCGCGGTTCCCAGATCCCTTGGTCGGGCAGGCGCCAGTTCACGCTGATGAAGTCGCCGATCTCGCGCATCATCTGCTGGGTCTCGCGCGCCAGTTGGCGCCCGCGCCGGCACATCTGGGCGACTGCTTCGATCAGCTCGCCGTAGCCGTCCAGCTGCAGCTGTCCCGCCGCCGCGTTACGGATGCGAACCGGACGCGACCCGAGGTAGCCCTGCAGGTGATCCAGGCTCACCTCCGCGGGCGGCGCGC
>DATMZL010001709.1:0-8851 GCA_035607075.1 Polyangia bacterium | reverse complement strand
CTGCAGGCGCAGATGAAGACGCTGGCCATCAGCGGGCGGCGCCCGAGCGCCGGCGCCGCGCGCCCATACGACACCGCTACGGTCCCGGCGTCCGTCGCGCCCGCCGGCGTCGTCAACGGCGTGCGGTGGAAGCGCTACGCGGGGCCTTTTCCGTGGGTGCCGGAGTTCCGCGACCTGACGCCCACCGCGATCGGATCGGATGCGACGTTCGACGCCGCGAAGCACGCGCCGGCCGGCGGATCCAGCGGCGGGTCCGGCCTCTTTTACACGGGATTCATCTCCGTGCCCGTCGAAGGCGACTACACGTTCTTCGTGACGTCGGATGCGGGCGCGAGCCTGCACATCCACGACGCGCACGTGATCGACGACGACTTCAACCACGACGGCAGCGAGGTCTCCGGCACGATCGCGCTGGCGGCCGGGTACCACGCGTACCGCCTCTGCTACCGGCACGCCGCCGCGCCGCACGTCCTCGACGTGCAGTGGTCGGGGCCTGGCGTTAGCAAGGAGGCGATCCCCCCGGGCAACTTGTTCTTCGATCCGAACACCGACACCGATACGGGCGCGGGCGGCGCAGGCGGAACGGGTGGAACGGGCGGCGCTGGTGGCGGCGGCACGGGCGGCAGCAGCGGCGCTGCGGACAGTGGTGGGGGCAGCGGCGGCGCGGGCGGAACCAACCCGAGGACTATCCCTCCGCCGTCGGGTTGCAGCTGCGACGTCTCTCCGGCCGAGCAGACGGGCGTCTTTTGGCTCGCACTGCTGTACCTCCTCGCTAGGGTGAGGGGCCGTCAGAAGCTCGGCTCGCGCTGGTACTCCAGCCACGCGTGCACCTGTTCGATGCGGCCCGGCTCGATGTTCAGCTGATGGCGCCACGGCAGGAAGTGGTAGCCCTTCAACTCCAGGTCGTGAATTCCCGGCGCGATCTTGCGCGTCCGGAAGTTGGTGAGCGCGATCTTGCCCGCGTCGTTCTTGATCGGCGATCCGTCCAGCCAGACCTCGGCGCCGGGCGGCTCGCTGAGCAGCTCGAAGCCGTTGCCTTCCATAACGGCGAGGACGACCTTCTTCTTCAGCGTTTCGCCCGCCGCGATGACGATGGCTTGCTTGCTTTCGACATAACCCGGACGTGAAACGACCAGCGTGTGGCGGCCTTTCGTGTCGCCGATGCAAAACGGCGAACGGCCGTTCGCTGGCGGTTGCCCGTCGACGCGGACGGTGGCGTCGGCCGGATCCGTCGTGAGCTCCACCCACCCACGCGCGGGCATGAAGGTGGTGAAAAGGATGGCCGCGACCACCGGAACCACGATCCCCACCACAGCCACGACGACCTTTCTCCGCGCCAGGCCGGGATCAGCCGCGATCCTCAAGCGCTCGCTGATCTCGAGGAAGACCTTGCGGCGCTCACCTGCGGGCAGCTCCAGCAGCTCGCGCGCGATCCGCTCGCCCCGACTCTCCACATTCAGATCATCTCACGGGGCTTTCGTTCGCGGCCGACTATCGCTCCGTCCGGAATCGGTGACGTCGCCGCCGTTCCGTTACCGGCAGCGAACGAGGCTGCCGTAAGTACCGTTCCTGACGGCGCAAGACGCCGGCACGAGACGTGAATGGCGTTCGAAAGGTTCCGGCAAGCTAAGGAGGAGGCGTCGCGGTGGTTGGGGAAGGGCAGACACTCGACGAGACGTACTACCTCCAACGACTGCTGGGGGAGGGTGGCATGGGCTCGGTGTACGAGGCGACGCACGCGCGCCTCGCCGGCCGCTACGCGATCAAGGTGTTGCTGCCCGAGCACGCCGATTGCCCAGAGGTTCGGGCGCGCTTCGACCGCGAGGCCCGCGTCACGTCGCTGCTGCAGCATCCCAACATCGTGCAGGTGATCGACCACAACCTGACCAACGACGGTACCTCGTACTTCGTCATGGAGTACTTGTCGGGCGAAAGCCTGGCCGCGCGGCTGGCCCGTGACGGACGCCTGGCGGCGCCGGCGGTGGTGGACATCGTCGATCAGATCGCCGGCGGTCTCGCCGCAGCGCACGCGCACGAGATCGTTCACCGCGACCTCAAGCCCGACAACGTCTTCCTGGTGCCTGTCGAGGGGCGCCCCACCGCGCTCGTGAAGATCCTCGATTTCGGCATCTCGAAGGTCAGCGGGACGCGGGACGCGACGGCTCGCGAGATCTGCGGCACGCCGCAGTACATGGCGCCCGAACAGGCGGAGGGCCGCGTCAGCGACATCGACGGCTCGACTGACCAGTACGCGCTCGCGGTCATCGCGTACGAGATGCTGACGGGCGAAAACCCGTTCGTCGCGGACACGATCGAAGCGGTACTGTTGCGTGTCGCGAACGCGAGCGCGCCGCCGACGCGGCTCGCGGTCGAGCTGGATTCGGTGCTACAGCGCGCGCTGGCGAAGGACAAGGCGCTGCGCTTTCCGTCGGTGCGCGCGTTCGCGGAGGCGTTCCGCACCGCCGTGCGTGCCATTCCGGAGCCGCAGCCCACGGTGACCGCGCGCAGCCGGCGAGGCCACGCGCGGAGCCCGCGATTGGGGATCGCGGCGGCGGCCGCGATCGCGCTGACGTCATTTCTCGGCACCGGCGCCGCCCACCGGGCCCCGGCGCCTGCACCTGAGCCGCGCCTTGTATCGACCGCAGCGGCGCCGGCGCCCGCCGCGCCGCTGCCGCGCGTCGCCGAACCGATTGTCGTCGTCGAAAGCGCGACGCCGGTGACGGAGGTGACGCCGCCACGGCGGTCCGCGGAGGGGCGCACCCCGGCGCGGCGACCGCGCGCGATTCCGGCGGCCGTCCCCCCCCGCACCCCACAGCCGGTACTCGCGCCCGACGAGGACGCGACGCTGCCGCCCTCGGACTTGTAGGGCCTTGCCGGATCGGGGACCGCCACTACCTTCTCAGGCATGGCACTGTCGACAGATTCGGCGCCTTCCGACGCCGTCCGGCGAACGGTGCTCGTGGTCGAGGACGACCGCGACGTGCAGGAGGCCCTTGCCAGCATCCTCGAGGACGCCGGCTACGACGTTCTCTGCGCGGGCAACGGTCGCGAGGCGCTGCGCCGCCTTCACGACTGCGAGGGGCGCTGCAACCTGATCCTGCTCGATCTCATGATGCCCGTGATGAACGGCTGGGATTTTCGCCACCGCCAGCGGCAGACACCGGCCTTCGCCGGAATCCCCGTGTTCCTGATGTCGGCCGGCGCTCACCTCGCCGTCGTGCGCGAAGAGCTCCAGGCCACCGGCTCCGTCGCGAAACCCGTCGACGCCGCCGAAATCCTCGACATCGTCGACCGCCACTGTTCCTGACATCAGGTCGATCGGATCGGAGGGGCCGCTGGCTTCGCACCGGACCATCGTTAGCTTTCCCTCGCCGGAGCTTGGCAATGGAGCGCGGGTGGCGTTCGGTGGCAGTCCTGGCGGCGATCGCGTTCGTCGCACCCGCCGCGTGCAGACGGCGATCGCTTGATCCCGCCGGCCAGGGACAGCTCGGCGACGGCGGCGTCGTGCTCACCGACGGCGCCGCCCCGCCTGGTGACGGCGCCGCGGCTGCGCCCGATGCATCGCAGCCCGGCACTCGGACCGACGCTGGCCCTGTGACCGCCGACGCGGGCAGCGCGGACGCCGATGCCGGCGCGATCCTCACCGCGCCTCCCGTCTCCGCGTGCGCGGTCGCCCCGGAGCGCCCGCCGGCCGCGCCCGCGGTGCCGGCGAGCGTCGTCGGGTGCGGTGGCTCGCTCCCGATGACGGGCTCGATGTGGATCGGGCCCGTGCCCGACGGTCAGCGCTACCTCCGCTGCGG
The DNA here is from genome assembly GCA_035607075.1 of Polyangia bacterium. Classification (GTDB taxonomy): domain Bacteria; phylum Myxococcota_A; class Polyangia; order Fen-1088; family Fen-1088; genus JADGRB01. The sequence continues at coordinate 5,051 of DATMZL010001709.1, read as the reverse complement.
AACGCTGGGCCCCGAGACGGCGTGGCAAGTGACGCTTTCCCCCGACGGCGGTCACCTGGCCGCGCGCACGTCGGCCGGCACGGTCCGTCTCTACCGGACGGACCGCTGGGACGAGATCGCGCAGCTCGCGTCGCCGGTCGGCATGATCGACGCGGTTGCTTTCTCGCCCGATGGCGCGCGTCTCGCCACGCTCTCGGGCGAGATGGGGCAGCTCAACTTGTGGAACGTCGGCGACGGCACGCGCGCCGCGACGTTCGCCGCCCCGCCGATCTCGACCATCGGCGGTCCGTCGTCCGCGCTGGCGTTCTCGTCCGACGGCCGCCGGATCGCGACGTCGCTGGGCACGATCGTCGATCTCGCGACGGGCGCGACGACCACGTTCGACGGGAAACCCGCCGTCCCGTACGACACGCCGATCAACCCGGCCGGGCAAATGGGCCTGCTCGGCGTATCGACGCAGAGCTTGCGCTTCGTCGGTTGCGATCAGCGGCTGCTGATCCACGCCGCCACGCCGTCCGGGATGCTGGGCTGGATCGATGACCTGTCGCTGCTCGATCCCGCGACCGGCACCTCGACGGGCCTGGCGGGTGGCCGCTTCGCCGACCTTGGAAGCATCGTCGTCTCGGCGGGTGGGCGCTGGGTCGCGTTCGTGCAGCACGGCGATACGCGGCAGGGAATCCACCTCTACGACGCAGCCGCGGCAAAGCTGGTTGCGTTCGACCCGACGCCGCCCCGGTTCATCGCCGGTTTCTCGCACGCGGGCGATCGCCTGTTCATCGTGACCGACACCGCCGTCGAGGTGCGCGAGGTTCCGACGCTACGCCGGATCGGAAAGTTCACCCTGGCGGGAAGCATCATCACCGCCGCCAGCGTCTCGCCGCGCGACCAGGTCATTCTCTCGACCGCCGCCAATTCGGCCTGGGTCGACTCGGTCGCCGGAGCCGCCGTCCGGCACGAGCCGTTCCCGATCGCCGACCCGCAGTTCGCGACGGACGGCCGCGTCGGCGTCACCGCGGGCAGCGGGCCGGCTCTTTTTCACTTCTGGGGCGAGAGCAACGAGTCGATTTCCTGCGCACCCGCCGCCGACGCGCCCGGCACCGCTATCGCTGGGTTCGCCGCGTCTCAGGACGCCGCGACGCTGGCGATGGTGGATGCCACTGGCGCGGTCCAGGTACGCACGGTCGACGCGGCGACGAGCGAGGTCCGTCCTCCGTGGACCGGGGCGGAGAGCGGCCTGGTGCCCTACGCGGGCACCATCTCGATCTCGGTCGCGAACGGAGGCGGGTACGTGGCGGTGCAGGGCGGCACCTCCTCCGCCAGCGCGGCGCTGACCTCGCGCGTGGTTGTCCTCGACACGCGGACCGGACGTGCGCTGCTCGCGCGCGACGTTCTGCGCGCGGCGGGGCCGATCGCGATCTCGCCGGACGGCGTGTGGGTGGCATTCCAGGACGGCGACTACACCACCGACAGCCGCGCGGTCGCGCTCTCGGTGAACGACGGGACGACCAAGGTGTCGGTGACGGCTGGATCGATCGCCGCGTTCAGCCCCGAAAGCCAGCAGCTCGCCGTGGCGGCGGGCGGCGTGATGCAAGTCTGGGATCTCCCCACCGGCGTTCAGGCGACGACGTACGCGATCTCCGGATCGTCGACCGCGGACATGGCGCTGTCGCCCGACTGGTCGCTGATGGGTGGCGTCGTCTCGACCATCCCTTATGCCTGGGACCACGCCGCCGCGCTGGTCTGGCATCCCCAGGACGGCGGCATCGTGGGGCCGATCGGAAACCTGCACGACCTGAAGTTGCCGCCACACTTCGACACCGCCAACACGATCGCAGCCACCGTCCTCTGGGGAATGCACACGCTGGGCGTCGACTGGGACTCCTGGTACGTCTGGTCGCTCACCGACGCCACGGAGCTGCGCGTGTTCGCTACCTCGGCCCGCTACAACGAACCGCTGGTGATGCTGCCGGGCGGGCAGCGCCTGCTCACGGCGGCGGGGACGGGCGTCGCGGTGTGGTGCCGGTGAAGGTGACGCGCGGATCAGCCAGCTCGCTCATCACCGCGTTGAACTTGGCCGGTTCGTCCACGAACATCTCGTGCCCGGACGCCTCGAACCAGATCAGCTTCTTCGACGGGACGTTCAACTTGTCGATGTAGGCGACGCTGGTCTCGGGCGGGACCCAGTGATCCTTGCGTCCGAGCAGGAAGACGACAGGCATCGCCAAGGCGGGCACGAGCTTCATGAGGTTTAGCTGCGACACTTCGGGCCACATCGCGGCAAGCGTGAAACGGAATCCGCGCACGGTGCGGACGAGGTCGATGAGCGACGATTCGGGACCGGCGAGCACGGCTTTTCCCACCTTCCACATCTGCCGCGGGCCCATCTCGCCCACCAGTCGTGACACACACGTTCGCTCGACGAACACGCTCTTCGCCGGATAGGGCGGTGGTCCGATCGCGCGCAGTTTCTCCAGAATCCCGCGATTGCCCTGGCGTTTGGCCTCGGCGAGCGCAAACGCGTAGGAGGCCGCCTCCGCCGCCGGCCAATCGCCGATCTGCGCGCCACCGACATAGAGCGCAACCTTCTGCGGGAAGCGTGCGGCGTAAAGCGGGCCCAGCACCGAGCCCCACGAGTGGCCGAAGATCACCACCTTCGTCTTGTCGAGGCGCGCGCGGACGATGTCCACCAGCTCATCAAGGTCAGAAAGGAATTGCTCGACCGTCATCGTCGACGCCTGGAGGCGCCGGTCAAAAGATCTTCCAGCCCCGCGCTGCTCCCAGTAAACGACCGTGAAGGCCGATTCCAGCGACGCGTTGAAGTACCGGAAGAACGCCGTTTCGGGCATCCCTGGCCCGCCGTGGAGGACGATCAAGGGCGGGTTGGCGATGTTCTCGCCGCGAATCATCACCCACTGATCGATTCCGCCCAGTCGCACCAAGGCGGTCTCGGCGACGCTGCCAGGAAGCCGCCCGCCGTCGGGCGCGCGAAAGGGCGCCGTGTGTCCGAGATGGATCATGCCACCTCCGCGTAGTGATCGACGTCCGCACCGGGCGTCGCCGCGGGCCGCAGCGCCTCGGCGATCTCGGCGGCCCACGCGCGAACGAGAAAGGGATTGCGCCAGTCACCGCTGTGGGTCTTCGCCATCGCGCGGGCGATGAAACCCTTGGCATCGGGGGCCAGCCGGCCGCCGAAGGTGACGTGGCCGCGCGCGCAGACGCGCGCGGCGAGCCCGGCGACTTGCTTCGTCGGCGGGATGACGGTCCGGTCCGCGGAATCATCGAGCGGTCCGCTTGAGAAGAACCAGACGGGAATGCGCCGCAACTCGGCCGTGTGACGGCTGACCCAGCGGCTCACGCCGGCGTGCCAGCGGTTGGCGTAGAGCGCGCCTCCGACGATCGCCGCGTCGAACGGGGCGAGGCTGCGCGCCTCGGCGACCGGGACCGCGACGACGTCGATGCCGCGCGCCTCGAGCATGATCGCGATCATCTGCCCGATGCCGGCGGTACCGCCGCGCTTCGATCCCCAGGTCACCAGCACGCGCATACCCGACTCGATTGCATCGCGCGTACCACGCCGGCGTGCCGCCACGCCGCGGACGTTCGAGCCGAGGCGCGAACACGTTGCGCGCCCGATTCGGATCGCGTGCAACGGGTGCGCGCAGCGCTCGACCGTGCGGCTACCGCGCTCAGGGCGCTGCGTGCAACTTCGCAGTCAGCAGATCGATGAGCGGCTGGTTCGCGTTCGCCGGGTCGACCGGACCGGTGCCGTAATAAAGCGCGAACGCGTCCTCGTGATACTGGTGGTACGACAGCGCGGCGACGCGCGGCGCGCCGGCCACGCCGTCGCCGACAGCGAGATCGTATGCGTCGCCGACCCAGGTGAGGCCGCCCTTGCCGTTGGCGAAGCAAGCCTTGTAGACGCCGAACTCGCCGAGGAACAGCGGCACGTCGTGCGCGCGGCCCCAGGCGAGGTACGGCGCGATCATGTCGGCGAGCCCGGCCTTGTCGCGCACGCGCACCGGCGTCGAGCTGCCGAGCAGATCGAGGCGAATGCGCGCCGCCGCGCCCGCCGGCAGGTCCGTCCCCTTCATCCAGCCGGAGACGCTGTACTGAAATCCCGGCGTGGGCGCGAAGTAGAACCCGTAGCCGCCCCAGCTCGCGTCGTCGGTGGTGCCCGTGATTATCAGGCAGGTCGCGCTGGTCTTGCAGCCGGTCGTGGAGGCGCCGCTGCCGACGTTGTTTGCCGACCAGAAGTACCAGCCGGTCCCGGCCGTCGGGAAGACGTGCTCGATCTCGCGCGTGAAGGTGCCGGTCGCGTCGTATTCGTTGATGACGAGGTCGTCAAACGCGATCGTGCCGGTGCCGACCGATTGGCCAACCAGCGTCGGCTTCCCGACGACGATCGCCGGATCCGTCGCGGTGATGCGCGTGCCGTCGTAGTGCGTCCAGTCGGACGTGCCGGCGGGCGCTGTCGGCGCGTCGAATGTCGCGCGGTTGATCCACTGCTCGGTGACGCCGGCGATCTTCGTCGGGTCCGGGTACGCGCCACCGTCGGGCGTCATGTTCCAGGGCTGCAGCTGGAACGTGTAGTCGGTCGGATCGTAGAAGTGAAATTCGTAGACGATGTTCGGGTCATCGAGCGTGAAGAAGTTCTGGTCCGCGTCCGCGTTGAAGCTGCCCGCGACGGCGATCGGACGTTCGACGAAGACGATGTGCTGGGTGTCGACCGCGCGGATGGCGACGCGAATGCGCTCCGCCAGGTCGTGCCACTGCTGGCGGTTCACGGTCGGTTCGGGCTCGTTGAGGAAGCCGAAACCCGCGATGATCGGCTCGTCCGCGTAGCGCTGCGCGATCGCCGCCCACAGCGCGGTCAGACGATCCTGGTTCGACGTGTCCGTCCAGAGCGCGCCGCCGTCACCGTTGGACTGAAACCCGCCCGGCGGGACGTGCATGTTGAGGATGAGGTGGATGTTGTGGGTTTTTGCCCACGCGACGTTCTGATCGATCCACGCCCACCCCGCGTCCTTGTAAACCATGGGGGCGGCATCGTC
>DATMZL010001704.1:0-3091 GCA_035607075.1 Polyangia bacterium | reverse complement strand
GCGCCGACGTTGTCGGCGCTGTCCCAGGCGCGCACCGCGACCGCGTGCGGTCCGGCCGCCGACGGCATCGTCGACGACCTGGTCGAGTCGTTCACCATCAAGCTGCCGCAGCTGGCGGCCGGACCGCACGCGGTCGCGGTGCGCGCCTGGGACAGCGCCGACAACGTCGGCGCCGGCGGCCTCACGATCCGGGCGCCGGGTAAATGATCGAGGCGGAAGATACGACCGGGCTACCCGCCGCGCCCGAGGTCGTGCAGATCGAGGTCGGGCTCCTCCAGAACTTCTGCGAGATCCTCTACTGCCCGGAGACGCGCGTGGCCGCGATCGTCGATCCGGCCTGGGAGGTCGATCGCCTGCTGCGCGAGGCCGAGCGGCTGAACCTGAAGGTCGAGATCGCGCTGATCACGCACACCCACGAGGATCACATCGAGGGCGTCGGCGAGCTGGTGGAGAAGACCGGCGCGACCGTGGTCGTCAACCCGCGCGAGGCGGAACGCGTGCGCGGCGCAGGCCGGAAATTGACCGACGCCGTCGACGGCCGCGACGTCGCCATCGGCCGGCGCGGCGTGCGCGCGCTCGAGACACGCGGTCACACCGTGGGCGGCACCTGCTACCTCGCCGACGGTTTCATCGTCACGGGGGACGTGCTGTTCGTGGGCGGCTGCGGACGCACCGACTTCCCGGGCGGCAACACCGCCGAGATGTGGCAGAGCCTGCAGCGGCTGATGCGCCTTCCCGAGGAGACCCGCGTCTACCCGGGCCACAACTACGGCGAGACGCCGACGTCGACGATCGGCCACGAGACGCGCAACAATCGTTTCTTGCGCTGCGCGACGTTCGAAGAGTTTCGGGCGCTGCGCGAGCTCAAGCGCAAGGCCTGAGGTCGCCATGAGCACGGCGCCACGCGTGACGGCGTCCGCCGTCCCGTCTTCGGAGCGCCTGATCATCTTCCTGGTCGGCGCGATCCAGTTCGTCAACATCGTCGACTTCATGATGGTGATGCCGCTGGGACCGGACTACGCGAAGGCGCTGGGCATCTCGACGGCGCACCTCGGGCAGATCGCGGGCAGCTACACGGCGTCGGCCGCCGTCGCCGGCATCGTCGCGGCGCGCTTCCTCGATCGTTTCGATCGGCGCAAGGCGCTGGGCGTCGCGCTGTTCGGCCTCGTGACCGGCACGGCCGCGGGCGCGCTCGCGCGCGGTCTCGGGTCGCTGGTGCTGGCGCGGGCGATCGCGGGCGCGTTCGGCGGGCCGGCGACGTCCATCTCGCTTTCGATCATCGCGGACGTCGTGCCGCCGGCGCGCCGCGGCCGGGCGATGGGCGCCGTGATGGGCGCGTTCTCGGTCGCGTCCGTGCTGGGCGTGCCGATGGGCCTGCGCCTCTCGACCTGGGCGGGCTGGCGCCTGCCGTTCATCGTCGTCGCGGCGATGGGCGTCGTCGTCGGCGTGCTCGCACTGTGGAAGATGCCGCCGATGCGCGGGCACATTCATTCCGACCACCGGGCGACGGTCCCGCTGTCGGCGCTGCTCGGGGACGGAACGATCCGGCTCTCGCTGGCGGTGAACGCGCTGGTGATGCTGACCGGGTTCCTGGTCATCCCGAACATCTCGCCCCACCTGTTGCAGAACCTGGGCTTCCCGCGCGATCGCCTCGATCTTTGCTACATGGTCGGGGGCGCAGCCAGCTTCGGGATCATGCGCATCGCCGGCCACGGCATCGATCGCTACGGCGCCCCGCGCGTCTCGGTCGTCGGGACAGCGCTGCTGATCGGCGTTCTCACCTTCGGCTTCATCGCGCCGGGCACGATCGGCGTCGCGGGCGTGATCATGATCTTCGTCGTGTTCATGGGCGGCATGTCGGTGCGCAACGTCAGCATGAACTCGCTTGCCACGCGCGTGCCCAGCGCCGATCAGCGCGCCGGCTACATGTCGCTGCAGTCCACCGCGCAGCATCTCTCGTTGGCGACGGGCGCGTTCGCGTCGTCACGCATGCTGCACGAGGCGCCGGACGGGCGGCTCGTGGGCATCTCGACGGTGTCGACCATCTCGGCGGTGCTCGCGCTTGGCCTGCCGCCCATGCTCGCCGCGATCGAAAAACGCGTGCGCGCCCGCGAGGCCGCGACCAGTTAGATCAGGGTTCCGCGTTAAAACAAGAGAGCGGCGTGGAAGCCGAAGACGTTCTCGCCGGGAATGTCGCCCGTGGGGCTGTTCGAAACCGACTCGCAGTGCTCGACGCCGAAGTCGTCCTCCGGGCAGAACTCGGTCGGCTTGCGGTACGTGTAGCTCACCATGCCGCCGATCGACATGACCCGGCTGACCGCGAAGAACACGCCGGCGTTGAAACCGGTGGACCAGCCGTGCCAGCTCTCACCGTAGGTCTTGGTCCCGAACGAATCCTTCAGCGTGAGCTGGTACGCGCTGTAGCTGAGCTTCGGACCCGCGACGAATTCGCCGTTGCCGGTGGGAAACTGGACGTGGAACAGCGGGCTCACGCCGATATCAAACTCCGAGGCGTCCCAGTTCTGGCTGGAAGGGACCGACCTGAAATTCAGGATGTCGACGCGCATCTCGCCGTTGATCGAGAACATGGGACTCAAGCGGCCACCCAGCAGCACACCGAGCATCGCGCCGGGATCCAGGTTGCTGCCCGCGTCGCCCGCGAACGAGCTGAATCCGATGTACGGCATCGCCAGGAAACCGTGCGTCCGCGGCGGTGGGCGAACCGGCCGCGGCGCCGGCTGGTATCCATAACCCGCCGGCGGGTAGCCGCCCGGCGGTGGTTGGTAATATCCGGGCGGCTGCTGGTAGTAGCCCGGCGGCTGCTGGTAACCGGGCGGCGGTGGCTGCTGGTAGTACCCGGGTGGTGGCTGCGACGGCGGATACGCCGGCGCCGGCTGGTAACCGGGCGGCGGCTGGTAGCCGGGCGGTGGCTGCTGATAGCCGGGCGGCGGTTGCTGGTAGCCGGGCGGCGGCTGCTGGTAGCCGGGCGGCGGCTGCTGGTAGCCGGGTGGCGGCTGCTGGTAGCCGGGCGGTGCGGGCTGCGCCGGCTGCGCGACGGGTGGCGCCAGCGGTGCGGGCGGCGGCGGCGCGG
>DATMZL010000898.1:0-7744 GCA_035607075.1 Polyangia bacterium | reverse complement strand
TGGTGGCCCATGATCTCCGCAATCCGCTCGGGGCGATCCGGATGAATGCACAGCTCCTCCGGCGCCGTGAGGGCGAGGCGGCGCCCGGCTCCCGCAACCCGGCCGACGCGATCGATCGAGCCGCCTCGCGAATGGACCGCCTGATCGCGGACCTTCTGGATATCGCGCGCCTCGAGGCCGGTCGCCTGTCGATCGAGCCGGTGCAGGTTCGAGCGGCATCCGTCGTGGCCGACGCGCTCGATGCTCACAGGGCGCAGGCTGTCTCGACGTCCGGCACGCTTGTCGCCGAGCTCGCGCCGGACCTTCCCGATCTGTGGGCGGATCGCGAGCGCCTGCTCCAGATCTTCGAGAACCTGATCAGCAACGCCCTCAAGTTCATCGACGCTGGAGGCGAAGTTGCGGTTGGCGCGACGCCACGAGATGGAGAGGTGGTGTTCTGGGTCCGCGATAACGGATGCGGGATATCCGCGGACGACGTCTCGCACCTCTTCGATCGCTTCTGGCAGGCTCGCAAGTCCGACCGGCGCGGCGCGGGGTTGGGCCTGCCCATCGTCAAGGGCCTCGTCGAGGCCCACGGCGGGCACATCTGGGTGGAGTCCACGCCCGGCAGCGGCACGACCGTCTTCTTCACCGTACCGGCCGCGACCCACCCGGCCGACCAGCACCGCGAGCCGGCGCCGCAGGCGCATTGACGTCCAGGCGCAGGCGTCGGCCGCCCGCGCTGGTTTATTCGTTGGGTGGCGTTTACTACCCCGCGGGCAATCGGGAGGCGTGGAGCATGTCCGCTGTCGCGCGCGTCGAGCAGAACTTCCGGTAGCGAGGTTCCGGGATCGAGCCCGGCTCCGACGTCGTGATCGACTGGGGCGTGGGGCGCGCATTTCGCGTTGCCAACCATTCTTTCGACGTCGAAGCCTCGGGGTTCGGGGCATGGCAACTCACCGCGCAACGGGGCGGCCTCCCGGAACAGATGAGCAACGCTACCGACTCCTCGGGATCGGGACCAGAAAGTCAGTCTTCCGATCTTCCGGCGGCTCACTCTTCGGCTTCGGATCCAGATCGAGCTCGCGGCGCGCGATGTCGTGCGCGGGAATAATGTCCGGATCATTTTCAACTACCGATTTTGAAGGAGGCGAACCTCACGATCTGGGAGAACGACTGGCACGGGCAGGTGGGCAGCACGAAGGGCGGCGAGCGGAGGACGGTCCCGATGACGTCGCGGCTACGCGCGGCGCTGCAGGCGATCCGTCACCTGCGGAGCGACCTCGTGCTGTGCAGTGCGGACGGCATGCGGTGGACGAAGCACATGGTGCGCGCGGCGCTGCGGACGATCTGCAAGAGGGCGGGGCTGCGGGTGGTCGGGGCGCACGTCCTTCGGCACACGTTCTGCTCACATCTCGCGATGCGGAAGGCGGCGCCGAAGGCGGTCCAGGAGCTGGCGGGGCACAAGAGCCTGAAGGTGACGCTGAGGTACATGCACCTGACGGAGACGGCGCTCCGCGAGACCATGCGCCTGCTCGAGACCCGCGACGTGCCCGCTGCGCGCGCCGCGAACGACACCAGCAGCGACGAAGTCACGGCACGATAGCGGCACTTAGAACTTTCGGCCGCTGCTCGTGCCGGAATCGCGTTTCAAATACCTAACTTAGAAAGTGGAGGCGCCGGGAGTCGAACGTGGGTCCGGCGACGTCGCAGGAGAGTGCAGGAGCGCGTAGGAGAGTGGTTTCGGGGGAGGAATCGGGCGCTTGCGGGGACGCGGGGGAGAGGGCGAGCGCGCTGGAGAATGCTGCTGAATCGCGCGCGTGTAGCAATGTAGCAAGCGGACCGACGCGCGCTGAGCTGCTCGCGTTCGTCGACGCCGCGATCATCGCGCTAGATGCCGGCGACAGCGGGATCGCCAGAGCGCAGTTGCAGGCGCTCGCGGAGGCGGTCCGCGCCAAGAGTCACGCCTGGGACGACATAGCGTTTGAGCCGACATGACTCACCGACCTAGGGAGTCCTGTTCAAGAGTCACGCCAGGGACCTACATGGCGTTTGGGCCGATATGAGACACCAAGGAACCGACAGGTATTTCGGAATCGAGGCGGCGCTGCGAGACATCCTTCGCGACGTCGTCCGCGACGAGCTTCGCTATCTGCGAGAAGACATCCTCGTGTGGATTCAAGCGCACGAAACCCCCGCACCGCCCGTCAACGACTCGAGCTCCGACGAGCTCTTGACGGTCGCGCAAGTCGCGAGCGCGCTGCAGATCGTCCCGGGAACGGTGAGGGGCTGGATCCAGTCGGGCGCGCTGAAAGCGAGCCGGCCGGGTAACGGCGCCCAGCCGGGCCGCAAGTACCGCGTTCGCAGAGCGGACCTCGACGCATTCGTCGCGGCGTCGGAGGGTCGGCTTGCGTCGTCCGGCGGCCAGGTTGGCTTGCCGCCACGCTCCGAAGGGAAGAGCGATGGTGGCCCTTGAGAAGGCTGCGAGGTAACCTAGAGGCCGTGCTGAAGCTCAAGGCGCAGGTTCACCAGGGTCGGCTGAAGCTGGACGAGCCCTACGACGCTCCCGAAGGGACCGAGGTCGATCTCGCCATCGTCGACGACGGCGATGATCTGGACGCGGACGAGCGCGAGCGTCTCCACGCGGCAATAGCTCGCGGCCACGAAGAGGCTCAACGCGGCGAGGTCGTCCCCGCGGATGAGGTCCTGGCCAAGCTCCGCCGCGGATGAAGCGGTATCGCGTCGGGTTCTCCCGGACAGCCGACGCGCACGTCGAGACGATCGAGAGCTGGTGGCGAGAAAACCGCCCGGCCGCTCCCGACATGTTCAGCCGGGAGCTCGAAGCGGCCGTGCGCCTTCTCGAAACCTCGCCAATGATCGGCAAGGCGTACCCGCAAGCCCCGGTTTCGGAGGTTCGCCGTCTGCTGATTGGTCGATCGCGCTACCACGTCTACTGGGAGCTCGACCTCGGTTCGACGGCGGTCACCATACTCGCGATTTGGTACGCCGGTCGCGGCAGCGGGCCGCCCCTTTAGGGGCCGGTGCTACCGCTTGCCCAAGCGGATACGCAGGAGGAGATCGTGCAACGCCTCGCGCGCCGTCGGTTCCTCTCGGCACCGCGCAGGAGGGCGCACGGGATGTTTCCCGCGCGGACGCAGGTGATGTTACGGCGCCAAGCGGACGCCGATGCCGACGGAAGGGGGGACGACCTCGACGAAACCGGACCGACCTTCAGCGATCCATGCAACATCTGAGCTGTCGAGATCGCGGTCGAACTCGTAACGCACGGTCATGGGCCGGCCCCCATCGTCGACGCGCAGGACGGTCGCGCGCAGCCCTGGAATCTCTACAACGTCGCCGGCGTTGAACCGCGCGGTTCGAACGATGCCGGTCGGTCCGATCGGGAACAGAGGGACCTTCTCCTGAACGACCTCTATCGATCTCGGCGAGGTGCGGATGGCCGCCGTCTGGGCGAACGTGTGGCTGAGAACCCACCAATGCTTGGGCGCTCCTTCGCGCAGAAGGTACGGCGCCGAGAGGACCGTCAGACCGAAATTCGCGCGAATGACGAGGGTCGTATCAAGCGAACGAGCCCGGCCAGGCACCGTGTTGAACCGCGCGAGATTTGCGATCGTCTCCTCGACGGCATCGCGTGACAGTCCGCGCGTCTGGAACGGAGCGGAGACCACGTGGACAAATACAGCTAGCGCGGCAACGCCGATCAGGGCAGCGCGGCGGACCGGCGGGCTGACGGGGCGGATTCCGGCTGCTAGTATGGCTCCGACAGCGCCGCTGACGCCGATCGCCGCTACGCCGAGAAGTCGCCGCGAAGGTTCGGTCGATGCCAGCGGCAGCAGCGCGATCACCGAGCCGCATGCGAGCCACTGGGCGCCACCACGATGATCGGCGATCGGCCTACCCTGCCGCGCGCGCCACACAGTGGCAACGACGAGGGCAACTCCACCCAACAGCAAGATCGCGCGAAAAGCGCTGGACGCGAGCCAAGGCGACAGCACGTCGACGCCGAGCCACGAAGCGGCGAGTAGCGTGGACATCGCGCGGGGCAAGGCGTCCACGTACGCGCTGAAATCGGCGGTCGGATCTCGATAGAAGCCCGATGCCATCGCGCCATACCCGAGCGCAGCGCGCGCGACGGTATAGAGGAGGAACGGCACGAGGGCCGGCAGCACGCCGGTCAGGCGGCGGCGAGCCGGTTCTGCGCGACGGCACAACTCGAAGGCAACCAGATAGCCAACGAGGCAGAGCGCGTATTCGCCGGTGAGAGCGGTCGCGCTGAAGGCCGCTGCGGTCGCGATTCCTTGAACGCGGCGTCTATCGTCCCGCCAGCGCGCGTAAAGCGTCAGCGCGATCGCCCCGAAAGACAGGGTCACGATGACGTTGCGGTTCGCCGCCCATACCAATGGAATGGCGAAGGTCGGGGACAGCGCGAACACCAGGGTGGCGGCGAGCGCCGGCCCCGTGCCGAGCGCCCTCCGGTACAGCAGATGGGCGGCGAGCACTGCACCCACCCACCACAGGAACGACAGGATGTGAGGTCCCAAAGCGCCGTAGCCGAACAGGCGGTGATCCAGCCACACGAGCACGCTTGGTAGCGGGCGCAGGAATCGCGTGACGAGGTGCGGATCGGACCACCACGGGATCACTCCGCGTTCCAAGAGCGCTGCTCGATTGTCGTCCGCGACGAAATCGTAGAGGTTCAGAGGCCCGCGTCTGGGCGTCAGCGTCCCCTCGATCATCGCGCGTTGCGCGACGTCGTCCATCTCGAGAGGCGCATGCAGAGCAGCGCGGTTCGCGACGGCGCCCACTGCTAGCGCGCCGAGGACAACGATGCCGGCGGTCCACGAACGGGACGTCATCTGCGTTTTAGTTAAGGAGGAAGGAACCGCCCGATCTTGCCCGCCTGCTGCTCCGTGAACCAAAGCTGTCCGTCAGGTCCGCGCGCGATTCCATAGGGATCGGCTGGCACAGGGAACTCTGTGATCGTTCCGGAGCTATCGATGCGTCCGATCGTCGCATTGGAGCTTTCCGTGAACCAGATATTCGAGTCGGGGCCGAGGGTCACGATCCAAGGACTCACGGCCGCTGTCGGAACGGCGAATTCGGTCACGGACCCTCCGGTTGTGATTCGACCGATCTTGTTGGCGTTCGCTTCGCTGAACCAGAGGCTCCCATCGGCTCCCGCCGCGATGCTGACGGGGTTCGCATTGGTGGTCGGGATATCGAATTCCATGATCGCTCCGGTCGGCGTGATCCGTCCGACCTTGCCAATCGCCTCGAGGAACCAGCAGTTGCCATCTGGGCCCCGGGTGATTCCCGCGAGCGATGCATCCGAGGTCGCCACTGTCTTGAAAGAGATCACTCCGGCGGGGGTCGAAGTTCCGATCCGATTCCCTCCTCCTTCGGTGAACCAGAGGTTGCCGTCCGACCCGGTTGTGATCGCGGCGGGAACGTTCAGGGTGCCGGTGTCCGGGTACTCGGTGATCGTCCCGTTGGGCGTGATGCGCCCGATCTTGCCGCCGTTCTCTTCGGTGAACCAGACGTTACCGTCCGGGCCGGCCGTGATGCTTCCGAGACCACTCCCGCTCGTGGGTACGAAGAACTCCGAAATAGTGCCGCTCGGGCTGATCCGCCGAACCTTGTCGTAGCTGCTGTCCGTGAACCAAAGATTTCCATCGGCACCGGCCACGATGTTTCTCGGTTTGGCCCCGGCGTCTTGGACCGTGAACTCCGTGACGCGGCTCTTGCACGCGCCGTTGTCACAATAGGCGCTGGGGGCGCAGGACGGCGAGCACGCCACGCTGCCGCCGGTGCCGCCAGTTCCGGCGACGCCCGCCCCGCCGCCAGCGACGCTTCCAGCCGCCCCGCCGCGACCGACACTTCCGGCCACACCGTCGCCGCCATTCCCGGCAGCATCTGCAGCTGTGCCGCCATTTCCGCCACTCGCGCCGCTGCCCCCGTGGCCGCCCGTCGAGAAGTCGGCGCCAGGCCAGCTCGTGCGCGGCGTCGTGTAACAGCCGGCACCAGCAGCAAGGAATAAGATGATTACGCGAACTCGGTTCATCAGAAGAGGCCTTCGCAGGTGACGCCGTTGGGCGTCGGCGCACACGCGACGTGAGCGTGGGTTGTGCTGCTGGGCGAGGTCGGTCGCGAGGCCCAGAACAGAACGCCAGAGGTGACGGCGAGCGCTGCGCCTGTAACGTAGCCCGCGATGCTCCATCGCCGGTCGGACTGCCACGCGTTGTAGCGATCCTCGCATTCGATCTGCGTCAGCATCGGGCTGGCCATATGGATTCCATTCATGTTCACGCACGCGCTGTCGAAGTCGGAACTGTTCGACCGCGACGCCAGGTTCAGGGCGATGCCCGCCCCAACGGCAACGACAGCACCGCCGCCAGTAATCCACGCCGCGATTCGCAAGCCGGAGCCGGAAGTGTTCGAGTCGGCGTCACTGCTAGCAGTTCGATCGACGACAACGGGCGCGGACGTGGGCGGCGCAGTCACCGGCGCGCTCGGCGGGCTCGCAGTCGACGTTACGATCGGCGGCGCTTCCGCGGGCTTCTCGATCTTCTTCTCTAGGTTGATCGTCATTGCGTGCCGCTGTCCCCCGACGATCGCAACGCGCTGCTTATGCGGCGCATAGCCAGGCGCCTGAACCACCAACTCCACGTCGCGCGCGACCAGTTTGACCGGCGAGGAAAGTGGCAGCACGCCGCTTGCTCGGCCATCGATAAGGATCTCGGCGCCGGCCGGACTGCCTTCGATGGCGAGCTCTCCGATCTGCGATCGCGCGATTGCCAGTGCGTCCGTCAGCATCTTTCGGTACTTGATGATCGAAGGATCGTTCGGTGACTGCAGGGCGGTGGCCAGGTGCCCCTCCGCCTCCAGAGGGTAGCCGGCGGCCAACTCCGCCAGTCCAAGCTGCCCCGTCGTTCGCGGCGTTCGTGCCAGCTCGTACGCTTTCTGGAAATACGGGAGGGCAGGCCCCGGTGTTCCGGCCCGGCGCAGCTCGTTTCCTTTCGCGATGAGCGCCTCGACCTCGGCCGCGTCCGCCCGCGCCTGCGTGGCATGCCAGACGATCGCGACACCGGTGCAGACCGATACGATCCCGCGCAACGCCATCGCGCGCCACCATAGGAACCGCCCTCGAACGCTGTCAAGGTCACACGGTGTGGCCGCCGCCATCGGTTCCATGTTCGGCTCGGCGTTGCCAGCGTTGCTACCGCCGAGACACCTCGGTGCCGCGGCAGAATGCGTCGTGCCATCTCGCGGGCGGCAAGGAACTCCAGTGAGCCCATCCGCGCTCAGACCATGTCGTCGGACGCGACTGTCGGCGTGCTCGACGCGCGTCGACAGCACTGGCGAGGCCACTCAACATCGGTCAACGTCGTTCAAAGTGGAGGCGCCGGGAGTCGAACCCTCGACACGCAGTCTCGGAATCCTTTAGGCATCACGCGGATTTGCGACCGAGACTGCGGAGTTAGCGGAGGGTTCGACTCTTCCGGCTGACTCCGTTTCATTCCGAGTCAGAGCATCGAAATCCATGCCCTCTGACAACAGCGTGACAACAGATCTCCCGCCCTGGCGTCAGGGCGGGAGATCGAGAGGGCCGCCTTCTCTTGCTTACGCGAACAACTCTGCAGCGAACCCGGTGAGCGGCGGGAGGCTGCTCGCATCTCGGCAAGAACAGCTTCCACAGCATCGGAATCGCGCGCCGGACGCCGAGGGTGGGCGCGCGTGCCGTAGT
>DATMZL010001241.1:0-10166 GCA_035607075.1 Polyangia bacterium | reverse complement strand
GACGATCAGGTGCCGGGCACCGATGACGACTTCGCCGCCGAGAACAACAACTGCGCCGGCGGCGTCAACGAGCTGCAGGACGACGTGGCCAACTTCACGTTCTTCATGGCCCACCTGGCGCCGCCCGTGGCCCTCGGGATCACGGCGGGGACGTCGCAGGATCGCGGCCGGACGCTGTTCAATTCGGCGGCGCTCGGGTGCGCGAGCTGCCACCGCAACGACACGGACGTCTTCGTGTCGACGTCGGCCGGCGGCGTGCCGTCGGGCATCCGGTTCGCCCCGTACTCCGACTTCCTTCTTCACGACATGGGGACGGCGGGCGACGGCATCGGCAACGCGGGTGATTCGGTGGCGGTCACCCACCGCATGCGGACCGCGCCGCTGTGGGGCCTCCGGTCGCGGAACAAGCTGATGCACGACGGCGGGACGACGGATCGCCAGGTCGCCATTCAGCGGCACGCGGGCGGCACGGCCGGGCAGGGGACCGCGGCGGCGAACGCGTTCAACGCGCTCACCTCGTCGCAGAAGACCGACCTGGTCAACTTCCTCCAGACGCTGTAGCGGAAGCCGACCCAGTCAGAACCACCGACGGGGCGGCGCCTCAGCGCCGCCTCGTCGTCGTCTGTTCGGGAAGAGCGGTCACATCGGTCGTTGTAGAGCCACGACCATGTCGCTCAACGGGGTGATGTTTCAGTTTTTCCATTGGTTCTTGCCCCACGATTGCGGGCTCTGGAATAGCCTGGCGGCCGCGGCCGACGACCTGCGTACCGCCGGCGTCGACGCTGTCTGGATCCCGCCGCCGCAGAAATGCCGCGCGGGCGGATACAGCAACGGATACGACGTCTTCGACCATTTCGACCTGGGCGAGTTCGCTCAGCAGGGCACGACCCCGACCAAGTACGGCAGCAAGCAGGAGCTCCACGACGCCGTCAACGCCTTGCACGGATTTCAGCAGACGCCGGGCGGCCTGGTTCCGCGGGGCGTGCGCTACATCCAGGTGTACGTCGACATCGTGCTCAACCAAAAGTCGGGCGGCGCCGTCGACCCGGACTTCTGGCAGGCGATCCGCGTGAACAAGGACAACCGCAACGAGGAGCTCGGCGGAGACGGCTACGAGCGTGGCGAGATCGAGATCAAGGCGTACACCTACTTCCGCTTCCCGAGCCGCGGCGGCCAGTACTCGACCTTCGAATGGCGCGCCCACCACTTCGACAGCGTCGACACCACCGAATCGATCCGGCAGAACGGCAACACATTCAACGACCCGGCTGGCCGCTACATCTACCGCTTCCTGCACAACGAACTGGGCTACGCGCCGCAGGACAAGTCGTTCGGGACCTGGGTCTCGCTGGAGAAGGGGAACTACGAATTCCTGAGCGACGTCGACATCGACTTCGGCCGCTACGACGTACGCGAAGAGTTGAAGTACTGGGGCGCCTGGCTCGCGAACACCATCGGCGCCGACGGTCTCAGGCTCGACGCCGTGAAGCACTACACCGCGAACTACGCGCGCGAGTTCACGGGCCACGTCCGGGCGCGCGCCGACAAGCCGCTGTTCACTGTCGGGGAGTACATCGCCGGCGACACCGGACCGCTGCACGCCTACCTGACCCAGGTGACCGCCAACGGCGACTATCCCCAGGACGTCTCGCTGTTCGATTTTCCCCTGCGCTTCAAGCTCAAGGACTGCAGCTGGGCGGGGGACCAGTACGATCTGCGCGAGCTCAATCGCGGCACGCTGACGGCGGAGCAGCCCGCCAAGGCCGTCACGTTCGTCGAGAACCACGACTACCAGTACGGGCGCGCGTTCAACTCTCACGTCAAGGACTGGCTGAAGCCGATCGCGTACGCATACATCCTGCTGCGCGCCGGCGGCTACCCCTGCATCTTCCACGGCGATTACTACGGTATCGACCGGGCGCTCGACGGGCGCGGGCAGCCGCGGGGAAAGGAGTACCTCGATCTCCTCATCAAGGTGCGCAAGCAGTTCGCGCTCGGCGAGGAGCGCTACTACGACGACCGGAACGTCGCCGGGTGGGTGCGCATGGGCGGTGTGGCGGGCGCGCGCGGGGCGCTGGCTGTCGTCATCAACACCGCCCGGGAGGGCGTGCAGGCCGTCAACATGGACACCGGACGGGTGAACAAGCGCTTCTATCATCTCGCGACGATCAAGCCCGTGGGCTGGGAAGGGGCCGATGGGTTCCTCGTCGTGAGGTCGGCCTACGATCGCTATGGCGACAAGTCTCAGGGCCTCACGACCGGGTCCGACGGCAGGGCCGATTTCGTCGCCGACTCCGGCTGCGTCTCGCTCTGGCTCGAGGACGGCGTCGGGCTGGCTACCTGAAAAAACAATAGTCGCACACCGCGCCTGCGGCGCGGAGCGACTAGCCCGCGCGCCGGAAGTCGTTCCAGTCGTCGCCGTGGAAAAGCTTCGAGGTGATGGCGATGCCCGCGCCCGGCAGCAGAGGGAGCGCCCCGCCCGGCAGGACGAAGGCGCGCCGCTTTTGCACCCGCTCGTCGTTGATGGGCACCAGCTCGAAGAGTCCCTCGCACGCAAGCGTTCGAGCGCAGGTTGGAGGCGGCGACTTCTCGCCGGTGCTGGCGCTGCTCCATGCCGGGCCCACGAGAAGGCCGGAATCACGGCACACGATCGCGTGCGATAGCTTTTCAGCCTTCGCGGGTCCGTAGTTGATCCCGCCGGCGGCATCGACGGCGGCTTCCACGCGATCGATTTCGAGGCGGACGAGGCCGGGCGACCGGGCGGCACGTCCATGCCAGGTCCGCTTCACGCGCGTGAAGCGGTGGACAAACTGGCGGCTACCTCCTCGGCGAAATTCCCCCACGGAAGGTCCGAAGCTGCCGCCTTCGAACGTTTCGGCGACGACTGTGACTTCATCCTTGTCGCTCACGTTCACGACAAGCTCCGTCATGCTGCTCGCCGTCTCGACAGACTGAGAGCAGCCGTGCTCGACGCTGAGCTCGATCTTGGCCTTGAACGAGAGCGCTTCGCCGGTGAGCGGCCGGCCGCCGTGCGGCGTACAGACCGCCCCTTCCACGGCGGCGGCATCCGCCGCCGTCGCGACGCGCCCTGTCGGCACGGCCAGGACTACCGCCGCTGTCCACGTGCACCAACGTGGCGAGCGCCTGCTCATTCCTGTCCGGACGCGCGCGATCGCGCGAGGTCGCGTTGCCTCTGGGATCACTGCGCCAGCGAATCCCGGAGGTGGTCCAGGCTGTCGTTCCCGTCTCGATCGCCGGCCCCGCGCGCGATCGCCTTCTCCAGCGCGGGAAGGGCTTCGGCCCCGTAAATGTCGCGGATGGCGCGCGCGGCATTGCGACCGGCGACCCGGTGCGTGGCCGCCTTCAGCAAGTCCTCGAGCATCTGCGGATCGCCACGGCCGGTCGGATCGGCGCGGTAGGCGCGCTGGTATCGCTCCACGGAGTCGCTCATCCAGCCGAGCTGCGCATAGGCGTGGGCGATCAGAAGCCAGCCGCGTGGATCGGTTGGATTCTGGCGCGCGAAGGCGTACGCCGGGCCGAGCGCCCCCTCGTTCAGGCGCGCTCCGTGTTCCAGCTTTTCGCGGAGCGGCTTGAGGGCTTCGGGCACCGGTTCCTGCCAGGGATCCCGGGCCCGCTGCCCCGGTGTCCCAGCGCTCGCGGGCTTCGTCGGTGTTTGCGTCGGGGCCGCCGTTGTCGGTGACGGCGGTTGCGCCGGCGCATGGGCGGGCGGTGTCGGCGTCGTTTGCGGATCGGGTGCGGGCGCTTGCGCCGCAACAGGTTCGGCGTTCTCGACCAGCGAGCCACGGTGACGACGGAGAAACGTCGCCCCGGTGGCGACCGCGGCGGCGACCACGACAAGCGCGATCGCCGTTCGCCACGGGCGCGACCGCGGCACGCCCGACACGGGTTCAATGTCCTTCAGCGTCGGCGGCTCGCGCGGCGCGGGGGCTCGTCGCACATTCCGAACCGGTGGAAGATTCTTCAGCGTCGGTGTCGGCGCGAGCACGCCGCTCGGCGCCGCGACGTGCGACCCGCCATCGATCGCCTCCAGCGCCGACAGCATCCACAGCGCCTTCGGGTATCGATCCGCCGGCTTCTTGGCCATCGCCCGATCGATCACAGGCTGCACGAGCGGGGCGATCGAAAGGTCGGGCCGCGCTTCGGCCAGCGACGGAACCGGCTCGAAGACATGCGCCTCCATGACGGCCTGGGGCGTGTCGGCCACGTACGGCGGCCGTCCGGCCAGCAGCTCGAACAGGATCGCGCCCGCCGCGTAGATGTCCGCCCTCGTGTCTACGCGTTCCGCCTTGGCCTGCTCGGGGGCCATGTACGAGGGCGTTCCGAAGACGGCACCGACGCGCGACGGGTTCTCGGCCGCGCCCGGCGCGTTCACGCCCTCGAGGAACTTCGCCGTCCCGAAGTCGAGGAGTCGAACTTGATCGGTTTGATCAGGCAGCGCCTGCAAGAAAATGTTGGCGGGCTTCAGGTCGCGGTGAGCGATCCCCTTGTCGTGGGCGAACGCGAGCCCGCGCAGCGTCTGGCGCACGACGCCGAGCGCGCGTGTCGCCGACACCGATTCTTCGTTGATCAGATCTGCCAGCGTCTTCCCCTCCAGCAGCTCCATCACCAGATAAGGCACATCGCCGTCGACGCCAAAGTCAGTGAGCGGGACGACGTTGGGGTGCCGCAGTGCAGAGAGCGCCCGCGCCTCGCGCTCGAAACGGCGACGCCACTCGGGCGACGCGGCCGCGCTCTGCTGCAGCACCTTGATCGCCACCGGCCGATCGAGCTCTACCTGGCGGCCTTGATAGACTACGCCGACGCCGCCGACGCCCAGGCGCGCCAGCATCTCGTAGCGTCCGTTGAGGGTCCGACCGATGAACGGATCAGGTACGGACGCGGGTGGGAACAGGTCTACGCCCACAAACTATCTATATCCCGAAACCGCCGCCGGGGAATCCGTCGACATCCGGCCCGCGGGCGTTCAGCTCGCGCGGCTGTGGTTCGGCGCTAGCCGCCCCGCGCGAAGCGCGGGATCGCGGCTACCGGACGAACAATAGTCGCACACCGCGCCTGCCGCGCGGAGCGACTAGCCTGCCACCGGTTCGGCGCGCCGCGCGCCGAGGCGGAGGCCGGCCCGGGTCGCGCCGTAGGCGACGAGCGCCGACGGAATGATGACGATCGGCGCGATCACGAGCGCGGCGGCGCCCGCGAACACCAGCGCGTACAGCGTCGCGAGCACGGCGTGGATCCGCACCGTCCGAAACGCGAGGCGGTGCGCGTCGCGCCGCACCGATCCGGGGGCGCGGCGTCGGGCGAAAAGCGCCGACGGGAGGAGACACGACATCGCGATGAGCGTGGCGAGAGCAAGCAGCTGCACAGCCGAGTTGTGCGCCCGCGCTCCCAGAGCACCAGAGATCAGCGCGCCGCCGCCGAACGCGATGACGCTGCCCGCAATCTGGTACCCGAGGAGAACGATCACGCTCCGCCGGTCGTCGTCGAACGTGTCGAGGCCGCGCGTCACGGATCCAGCATAACCAGAAACCCAGTGAGCGCTCGCACTTGCGGACCTGGTGAAGGGCAGCTACAAGGCGGCGTGAACATACAGCGTGCTGGATGGCATTGCGCGATGCTGATCGCCTTCGCGGGGGCCGTGGCAGGCTGTGGTGGCAACGGCAGCAGCGGCAGCAACGGCGGCCAAGCGTCGTGCACGATAACCCAGTCGTTGCCGGACGGCGGCCCCTCGTTGACGACATGCCAGGAGCTGACCGGCTCGTCCCAAGTCGTCGCGGCCGTGCATCAAATCTGTATGTCGGACGGGGGCGCGGAGGATATGGAGCAATTCGCGAACGGGCCTTGCTCGCGCGTCGGCGCGCTGGGCGGCTGTACCTACACCGTCGGTACGACGACCGAGACGATCTGGTATTACGCCGGTTCGCTCGGTCCGATGACGACCGCCGACGTGCAGATGATGTGCGCGCGCGCCGGCGACACCTTCGTTCCGCCGTAGGCGCGAGACCGCGCCTGTCAGCGCACCGTTGAAAAGAGAGTGCTGATCTCGGCCGCGGTGAGGGCGCGGTTGTAGATGCGGAAGTCGTCGACGAGGCCGCTGAAGTAGGGGTCGGCGACGAACGCCGAGCGCCCGATCCAGTTGTTGGGCGTGTTGCCGATGTTGGACGGGCGGATCGTCATCGCCGTGTTGGTGCCCGCGACGGCGCCGTCGATGTAAAGCGTGCCCGTGTAGGTCGCGCCCGCGTCGAGCACGACCGCGATGTGGTGCCACGCGCCCGTAGAAAGGCGCGCCGTCGACGAGATCTGCTGCTCGGCGCCGTTGTTGGTCGTGGTGATCGCGAAGCGCACCGAGTTCGGCGTCGTCACGCTCTGGAAGGTCGTCAGGAACATGTAGCCGGTCGTGCTGGTGTTGTTGAAGTCGAACACGCGGCCCCAGGCGCGATCGGTCGTGATGTTGACCCAGCACGCGATCGTGATCGTCGTCGTCGCGCCCATCGTGTTCAGGCTGGCCGGGATGTTGACGTACCCGCCGTTGGCGTTGCTGCTGCCCCCCAGGTTGACCGAGCCGGTCCCCACCACGTGCGTCGTCGAGAACGTCGCGGTGCCCGTACCGGCGACCGCGAGCGTCCCGTTGCGCCCGTTGCCGGAAGAATCGGCCGCCGCCGTACCGCTCGTCTCGTCGAACTTGTAGTACGCGACGAGTCCCGTGCCGCAGGAGGTCCCGATGCAGACGTTCGGCGACACGCAATCGGCGTTCGTCGTGCACGTGGTTCGGCAGGTCCCGCCTGTCCCGCAGGTGTACGCGCCGCAGGACGTGTTCGTCACAGTCTGGCAGGTGCCTGTTCCGTTGCAGGTGCGGGCGGGCGTGAATGTGGAGCCGCTGCAGCTCGCCGCCACGCACGTCGTTCCCACCGCGTAGAGCCGGCAGGCGCCGCTGCCGTTGCAGCTTCCGTCCTGGCCGCAGCCGGCCGCGCCCTGATCGGTGCACTGGTTGAGAGGATCCTGGCCGGCCGGGACCGACGAGCAGGTCCCGAGCGTGCCGGTCAGCGCGCACGACCGGCAAGTGCCCGTGCACGCGGTCCCGCAGCAGATCCCCTGTTCGCAGAACCCCGAGTTGCACTCGCCGGCTGCCGCGCAGGTCGCGCCGATCGGCTTCTTGCCGCAGCTGCCGGTGATGCAGGTGTTGGGCGCGTTGCAGTCGCCGTTGACGGTGCAGGTCGTGCGGCAGGTGCCGCTCGCGCCGCAGACGTAGGGGTCGCAGGTGTTCGGCGTCGCCGCGAGGCAGCTCCCGGTCCCGTTGCACGACCGCGCGGGCGTATGCGTGACGCCTGTGCACGTCTCCGTCGCGCACATCGTGCCCATTGCGTACAAGCGGCAGGCGCCGGCGCCATCGCACATCCCGTCGGTGCCGCAGCTCGGCGCGCCGTTGTCCGTGCACTGACCCAGAGGATCGGTCCCCGCGGGCACCGGCGCGCACCTGCCGAGGTTGCCGGCCAGCGCGCAGGAGAGGCAGGTGCCCGTGCAGCTCGAGCCGCAGCAGACGCCCTGCTGGCAGAGCCCGGAGGCGCACTCCATGCCGGTCGTGCATGCAGTCCCCAGCGTCTTCTTCGCGCACTGGCCGGTGATGCACACGTTGGGCGCGACGCAGTCGGCGTCGGCAGAGCAGGACGTCCGACACGCGCCGTTCGTCCCGCACTGGTACGGATCGCAGGGGACCGCCGTCGAGACCTGGCAAGTGCCCGTCCCGTTGCACGTCTGCGGCGGCGTGTACGACGCTTGCGCGCAGCTGCCCGCGACGCAGGTCGCGCCGCTCGCGTACAGCCGGCAGCCCCCGACGCCGTCGCACATCCCGTCGGTGCCGCAGCTCGGTGCGCCCTGATCGGCGCATTGGCCGAGAGGATCGCTGCCCGCGGGAACCGTCGAGCAGGTTCCCGCCGTCCCGGTCAGCGCACAGGACATGCACAGCCCCGAGCACGCGGTCTGGCAGCATGTGCCCTGCGCGCAGATTCCGCTCGCGCAGTCCAACCCGACGCTGCAAGAGGCGCCGAGCGGCAGCTTTCCGCAGCTGCCCCCCGTGCAGACGTTCCCGCCCGAACAGTCCGTGGCCGTTGCGCAGGTCGTGAGGCAGCTGGTCCCGCCGCAGGCGTACGGTGTGCAGCTCTGGTTCGTGCCCGGAGTGCAATTCCCGATTCCGTCGCAGCGCGCGGCCAGCGTGACAGTCGACCCGCTGCAGGTCTGGGTCCCGCAAGCGCTGCCGGCGGCGTACACGCGGCACGCGCCCATCCCGTTGCAGACGCCGTCGGTGCCGCAGCTCGGCTGACCCATATCGGCGCACTGGTCGAGAGGATCCTGGCCCGCGGGAATGGGCGTGCACGCGCCGCGCGCGCCGGTCACCGCGCACGACGTGCACGTGCCCGTGCAGGGCCCGTTGCAGCAGACGCCCTGCTGGCACGCGCCCGACAGGCACTCGGCGGGATTGGTGCAGTCCATGCCGTTCGGCCGTTTGCTGCACGCGCCGCCGGTGCACACGTTCGCCCCGTTGCAGTCGGCGTTCGTCGAGCACGTCGTCAGGCACTGGCCAGTCGTGCCGCACACGTACGGCTCGCACGGCTGCTGCACGCCGGCGGTACAGACGCCGGCGCCGTCGCAGCGGCCCGCCAGCGTGGCGACGGAGCCCGCGCAGGTGGGCGCGATGCACGTCGTCCCAGCCGCGTACGACCGGCAGGCGCCCTTGCCGTCGCAGAATCCATCGGTGCCGCAGGTCGCCGCCATCGCGTCCGCGCACTGGCCCAGCGGGTCCTGACCGTCGGGAACCGCGGTGCAGGTGCCCGCGCTGCCGGGCAACGCGCACGACCGGCAAGTACCGGTGCACGTGGTCCCGCAACAGACGCCTTGTTCGCACATCCCGGAGTTGCACTCGGCGGCGTTCCCGCAGGTCGCGCCGATCGGCTTCTTGCCGCAGCTGCCGTTGATGCAGCTGTTCGGCGCCACGCAATCTCCGTCGTTCGCGCAGATCACCAGGCATTTGCTGTCGGTGCCGCAGAGGAACGGCGCGCACGTTTGACTCGTCGGCGCCATGCAGGTGCCATCGCCGTCGCAGCGCGCGGCGGACTTCAGCGTCGAGCCGGTGCAGCCTTGTTGGGCGCAGATGACGCCGGAGGGGTACTTCTGGCAGGCGCCCGTGCCGTCGCAGACGCCGTTCGTGCCACAGCTCGTCGCGCCCATGTCGTCGCATTCGTTGCGTGGATCGGTGCCGAGATAGACGAACATGCACGTGCCGACCGAACCCTACAGCGCGCACGCCAGACAAATGTCGGTGCAGACGGCGTTGCAGCAGACGCCGTCGGCGCAAAATCCGCTCTCGCACTCCGTCGCGAGGAGACAGGACGTGCCGAGCGGCTGGCCGCGCATGCCGCCGCCGTCGTCGTTGCCGGGCGAGTCCCCGCCCATATCGCCGGCGCCGCCGTCGACAGGTTTATCGGTGGCGGTGTCGTTGCTCGTCGGCGTGTCGCTCGACGCGTCCTTGGTGCCTCCGATCGAACCGCCGCCGCACGACACGAGCAGTCCCAGTGCAAAGACGCACAATGTTCGTAGGATCCGCATGCCCCCTCACGGATCGTAAATGGCCTGGCCGCGGTCCGTCTATAGCCCCCCGTCAGAAATCGACCAATCTGCTGAAAACGTTTACATAGGGCGGAGCGCCAGCGTCAGTCGATTGACACTGTAAAGGAGCATCGAATGCGTCCCCTATTTTGCTTTCGTCATCTCGCGCCCGTCGCGGTGGTGGTTGCGACGCTGGTCCTCGGCGCGACCCGTGCGCGCGCCGATGTCGCGCCCGAGCCATCCCGCGACAGGCCCTGCACCGCGCCCGGGCAGACCTGCAATCGCGCGGGGCCGGAGGAAGACCAGCCGGGAACCTGCGTCGCGGCGACATGCACGAAGCAGATACCCATGCCCGACGGGGGCACGTTCTCGGTGAAGCTCGACTGCTTCCACTGCGTTGCGAGGAAAGTGCCGTCGGAGCCGAGCTCCAAGTCGTCGGGCTGCACCGTCGCGCCCGAACGCGGTCACACGGGATCGCTTGCCGTAATGGGAGCGATGATCGGCGGCCTGGTGGTCGCCGTGCGGCGCCTAAGATCCCCGCGAACCCGACT
>DATMZL010001294.1:0-2954 GCA_035607075.1 Polyangia bacterium | reverse complement strand
CCCGCTGCCAGCGGTAGGCGTTTTCTTCCAGCTCGGTATCCAGCTCGCCGGTCGCCGCGACCAACAGCTTGCGCGCCAGATCCTTGTCGGCGCGGTAGAGGGAATCGACGAGGCGGATGATGACGGCCGCGCGATCGTGCTCGTCGCCGTCCGAGGGTGTGGCGCCGTCTTCGCGTGGCAGCCCGACGACGTCCAGCACGAAGAAGCGGTCGGGCGTGGGAAAGAACGTCCCCTCGGGTTCTTCCGGCGGCGGGTCCTGCGTCACGTCGTAGATCCGCGCGCCCCGGCGCAGGATCAGCGCCACCAGCTCCGTGTCCAGGCCGGCCAGCCAGCGCGCGATCCGATCGGGCGGCGCGTGCGCCATCGCTTCGACCCACTCCGCAAGCGCCTCGGGCGCGACGCGATCGCGCTGCCAGAGCGCGAAGTCCAGCACGACCTGCAGTTGCTCGGCCGTCGCGGCTGCGAGAAGCGGGCCCGCGTCCTGATGACCCAGCTCGTGAAGTACGTAGTAGAGCTCGTCGCCGGGCAGGGCGCGGACGGCGGACTCGACGTCGCGCTCGGCCAGCAGTGCGTCGGCGCGGCGCAGGCGGCGCCCGCGCCCGAGCTCGGCGCGGAAGGCCGACAGGGGGATGACGTCGGCGGGCTGCGAGCGTGGGCGGTCCATCGACCGACGTTATAGCGCTAGCCGCCCCCCGCGCGGAGCGCGGGATCGCGGCTACCACAAAAACAATTAGCCGCATACCGCGCCTGCGGCGCGGAGCGGCTAAGCTCCGTGATTCGACATGCTGTCGGCCGTCCTCGCGACAATCTCGGCGCGCGATCTCCTCCAGGGGGGAGATCGCGTGGTCGTGGCCGTGTCGGGCGGTCCGGATTCGATGGCGCTGTTGCACGTGCTGTGGGAGCTGCGGGCGCGGCTCGGGCTGACGCTGGAGGTGGCCGCGGTCGATCACGGGCTGCGCGCCGACGCGCGGAAGGAGGTCGATCTGGTGCGCGAGCGCGCGGCGGCGCTGGGCCTGCCGTTCGCCGTCCTCGAGGTCGACGTCGCCGCCGAGCGGCGGTCTCGGCGCGGCGCGTCCGTGCAGGACGCGGCGCGCGATGTACGCCTGCGTGCGCTGGCGGCGCTGGCCCGGACGCGCGGGGCGACGCGCGTCGCGCTCGGTCACCAGGCCGACGATCAGGCGGAGACCGTCCTCTACCGCATCATCCGCGGCACCGGCGTCGCCGGCCTGACCGGAATTCCGTACCAACGCGACGTCTTCATCCGGCCGCTGCTGGACGTGACGCGCGCGCAGATTCGACGTTACCTCCGGCTGCGCAGCATCCCGTTCATCGCCGATCCGTCGAACGCCGATCCGCGATTCGCGCGCGCGCGCATCCGCCACCGCGTGCTGCCCGCGCTCGCCGAGGAGAATCCGCGCGTCGCCGAGGCGCTGCTGTCGCTCGCCGCCGCGGCGCGCGGCGAGAGCGCCGGGCCCGGCGTCGATCCGGCGGCGGTCTCGTCGTTGTCACGGCGGGCGGCCGTCACTGTCGCGCGTCTCGCGTCGCGTGGCGGCACGGCGAGCATCGACGTTGCGGGCGGTCGTCGCGTGGAGGTCTCGTACGGACGGGTGCGTATCGGCGATCGCGCGGCCGTACCGGCGCGCGGCCCTGAGACTGCGATCGTCATCGAGCAACCGGGAGCGTACCGGTGGCCCGGCGGTGGCGTCCTCGAGCTTCGTGAGCACGGCGGTCGTGCTCGTAAGGAAATTCCTGTCGGTTCGGTCGAATTCGACGCCGCCCGACTGGCATGGCCGCTGCTAATGCGCGCGCGTCGCCCCGGCGACAGGATGCGGCCGCGCGGCGGTCGCGGCAGCCGCAAGCTCTCGGACCTCATGATTGACGCGAAGATCGCGCGCCCGCTTCGCGGAGCGCTGCCGGTGGTGACCACGGCCGACGACGCCGTGCTTTTTGTGCCCGGGCTGCGACCCGCCGAGGCAGGCCGGCCCAGCGCAAGCACGCGCCGACGGGTCTCGATGCATTTCGAACCGGCGGCGGATTTGTAACGACGCCAGGCGGGGTTACTTTGTCAGAAGGGCAAGTAACCTTTGACCGTCCTGCGTTTGGCGGCAATACTTTCGTCAATCAGCCCCGTCGGTTCCTCGAAAGGATTCCGTATTGCGACAGAGTCATAAAACCGTCCTGTTGTGGATCACGCTGATCTTCGCGTTCGTCGCGATCTGGCAGATCCTCAACAACCAGCGCACCGAAGAAAAACGCATTCTTTTCTCGACGTTCGCACAGGACATCGACCAGCATCCCGAGAAGTTCAAGGCGGGCGGATCGATCCAGATCCGGCGCAACCAGGATGGCGCCGAGTTCCACGGCACCTACGCGAGTGGCGAAAACTTCGTTACGACGGGCATCGTCGGCGACAAGCTGCTCGACAAGCTGGACAAGGCGAAGCTGAACTACGAGGTCACGAAGGAACCCGAGACCACCTTCTGGCAAACGCTGCTGGCCACCTGGCTGCCTATGCTGGTGATCGTCGTGCTCTTCTTGCTGTTCATGCGCCAGCTACAAGTGGGCGGCGGCAAGGCGATGAGCTTCGGCAAATCCAAGGCGAAGCTCCTGTCCGAGAACCAGCGCAAGATGACGTTCGCCGACGTCGCCGGCATCGAAGAGGCGAAGGACGAGGTCGAGGAGATCATCGCCTTCCTCAAGGATCCGAAGAAGTTCACCCGCCTGGGCGGCCGCATTCCCAAGGGCGTCCTGATGATGGGCCCGCCGGGCACGGGCAAGACGTTGCTCGCGCGCGCGATTGCGGGCGAGGCCGGTGTCCCGTTCTTCTCGATCTCCGGATCGGATTTCGTCGAGATGTTCGTGGGCGTCGGCGCTAGCCGCGTCCGCGATCTCTTCGAGCAAGGCAAGAAGAATGCGCCGTGCATCATCTTCATCGATGAGATCGACGCCGTAGG
>DATMZL010001622.1:0-8986 GCA_035607075.1 Polyangia bacterium | reverse complement strand
ACGCGCCGCTGGAGGAGCGCCGCACCCGCGCGGTCGCGATCCGGCGCGGACTTCCCGCGGCGGTCGTCGAGCGCATCGGCGGCCTCGATCCCGCCGCCGTCGCGGAGGTGGTCGCCGAGGCCCAGCCGGATCCGCGAGACGCCGACGAGCTTCACGATCTGCTGCTGGACGCCGGCGCGCTGCCCGAGGCGATCGGCCGCGAGCGCGGCTGGACCGATCTGTTCGACGGGCTGGTCGAGAACCAGCGCGCTGCGCGCCTCGAGGGCGAGCCTCTCCACTGGGTCGCGGCCGAGCGGCGCTCCCTCGCTGCCGCGGTGTGGCCCGACCGCCGCTTCATGCCGGACGTCGTCGAGCCGCCGTCGCGACGGGCGGCGCCGACCGACGGGGAGAGCGCGCTGGTCGAGATCGTCCGCGGGCACATGGCGCTGATGGGACCGACGACGGCGGACGCGGTCGCCGGACGGCTGGGCGTACGGCCTTCCGACGTCGAGGCGGCCCTGGCGCGCCTCGAGATGGACGGGGCGGTCCTGCGCGGCCGTTTCATCGTCGACAAAGACGAAACGACGCAATGGTGCGATCGGCGGCTGCTCGCGCGGATCAACCGCTTCATGCTCGACGGGCTTCGCCGCGAGATCGAACCGGTCAGCGCGGCGGACTTCCTCCGGTTCCTCTTCGGGTGGCAGCACGTGCGGCCGGGCGGTCAGCTCCATGGCCAGCCGGGCCTCGCGCGCGTCATCGCTGACCTGCAGGGATTCGAAGCCGCCGCCGGCGCGTGGGAGCGTGCGATCCTGCCCGCGCGCGTGGTCGGTTACGATCCGGCGTGGCTCGACGGGCTCTGCCTCTCGGGCGGCGTCAGCTGGGGCCGGCTCGCGGCGCGGCCGGCGGGCGGGACGCCCAGCCGAGCGGCACCCATCGCGCTCGTACGGCGCGCCGATCTGCCCTGGCTGCTCGCGCCGGAAGCCGGTCTTCCGCCCGAAGACGACGGCCTGTCGCCGGCCGCGCGCGACGTGGTGGCGTTCCTCGGGCGTGCGGGCGCCAGCTTCCAGGACGAGATCATCGCGGGCACGCGCCGGCTGCGCGCCGAGATCGAGGACGCGCTCGGCGAGCTCGTATCCGCCGGCCGTGTCACCGGCGACGGCTTCTCCGGCCTGCGCGCGCTGATCTCGGCGACGCAGACGCGCGGTGGGGCGCGCGCTCGCTGGCACGCCCGCTGGAGCCGCCGCACCGGCGCCGGAGCGGTCGGGGCTGGCCGCTGGTCGCTGCTGCGATCGCCCGGGGCGCCGGCGCCGCTGCCGGAAGACAGCCCGGAGCGGCGTCTCGCCGACGAGACGCGCCACGAAGCGCTCGCCCGCCAGTACATCAGACGCTACGGCGTCGTGTTCCGCGATCTCCTCGCGCGCGAGACGCAGGCGCCGCCGTGGCGCGATCTCCTGCGCATCTACCGACGCCTCGAGATGAGCGGCGAGCTGCGCGGCGGCCGTCTCGTCGGCGGGTTCGTGGGCGAGCAGTTCGCCCACCCGGACGCCGTGGATGCGTTGCGCGCCACGCGGCGCGAACCAAAGCGCGGCGAGATCATCCGCCTGTCGGCCTGCGATCCGCTGAACCTGGTCGGCATCATCACGCCCGGCCCGCGCGTCGCTGCCGCGCAGCCGAACGTGGTCATCTATGAAGACGGTGTGCCTCAGCTGCCCGCGCCCGCGACGGCCAGCGACAGCCCCGCAGCCTGGCCCTCGGCGGCCGGTGCCCGTGAAGTCACGTTCTGACACGACCTGTCGATAAGCTGTCGGTCAGGATGGCGACGAACGAGCCCGCGTCTCCGCCCGCACCCGTCCGCCGCGAAGCGACAGCACGCGCGCTGATCGCCGGTTGCGGCATCGGCGCCCTACTCGCCGCGGGCAACGTCTACACCGGCCTGAAGACGGGCTTCATCGACGGCGGCGGCATCACGGCCGCGCTGATCGGATTCATGCTGTTCTCGCGCGCCAGAGGCGCGTCGCGCCAGCGTTATGGCGTTCTCGAAAACAACATCACGCAGACCACGGCTGCCTCCGCGGCGGTCATGGGTTTCACGCTGGGGCTGGCGGGGCCGATCCCGGCGCTGGCCATGGCCGGCAGGACGGTGCCGGCCTGGGCCATCGTGGCGTGGGGCCTCGCGGCGAGCGCGCTCGGGATCGGGACCGCCGTCATCCTGCGCCGCAAGCTGATCGTCGCGGACGATCTCCCCTTCCCCACCGGCAACGCGACAGGCGAGGTGATCGAAACGATCCAGACGACGCGGGCGACGGCGCTGCGGCGAGGCTGGTTGCTCGCGGGCACCGCCGCGGCCGCGATCGTCATCACCTGGTTCCGCGACGGCTGGCCCAAGATCATCCCGCAGACGACCGCGCTCGGTGGTGCGGCGATCGCGGGCATCTCGCTGGCGAGCCTGACGCTGTCGATCGGCTGGAGCCCGCTGCTGGCGTCGGTGGGCGGGATGATCGGACCGCGGGGCGGCGTCAGCCTGCTGCTCGGCGCGGGGCTGGGGTATGGCGTGATCGCGCCCCGATTGGTGAACGCCGGGATCGTGCGCGAAGCCGAGTTTGGCGCGCTGTCCGCGTGGCTCGTGTGGCCCGCCCTCGGGTTGCTGCTGGCGGGCAGCTTCGTGCCGCTCCTGCTCGACGCGGGCTCGGTCGTCCGCGCATTCCGCGACCTGGGCGCGCTCGCGCGCGGCGGCGCGGTCACCCCGGCGGCGACGGACGCGAGCGAGCGCCCGGTGGCGTCGCGCGTCCTCGCGACACTCTTCGTGACCGGCCTGATCGCGCTGGTGATGGTGGGCCGCGCCGCGTTCGGAATCGGTCCGGGGATCATGCTGATCACCGTCGTGATCGCGCTCTTGCTGACGAACGTGTCGGCGCGCGCCACGGGAGAAACGGACGTCGCGCCGGTCGGCGCGGTCGGCATGCTCACGCAGATCGTCTTCGCCGGCGCGGGCACCATGACCACGCTGATGACCGGCGGGGCGTCCCTCGGCGCTTCGACGCAAGCCTGCCAGATGCTCTATTCGTTCCGCGCCGGCCGGCGCTTCGGCGCGTCGCCGCGCGCCCAGGTTGGCGCGGAGATCCTGGGCGCGGTGCTGGGCGCCGCGGTGGTGGTGCCGACCTACCTCCTGGTCGTCAAGACGTACGGCCTCGGCACCGAGGTCCTGCCGGCGGGCTCCGCCCAGTCG
Organism: Polyangia bacterium; assembly: GCA_035607075.1. Classification (GTDB taxonomy): domain Bacteria; phylum Myxococcota_A; class Polyangia; order Fen-1088; family Fen-1088; genus JADGRB01. The sequence continues at coordinate 5,781 of DATMZL010001622.1, read as the reverse complement.
TGGCGGGCGCTGGCGGAAGCCATCGTTGGCAGCACGGCGTCACTGCCGCCGCACGCGCCGCTTGGCGGCGTGATTGGCCTGGGCCTCGGCGTCGTCCTCGCGCTCGGTGCGCGGACACGCATCGCCCGCTTCCTGCCGTCGCCCGCCGCCATGGGTATGGCGATGGTGATGCCAGGTTCGAACTCGGTCACGATCTTCATCGGCGCGATGGCCGTTCTGATCGCGCGCCGGTTCCGTCCCGATCTCAGCGATTCCACGGTCCTGACCGTCGCCGCGGGCGGCATGGCCGGCGAGTCGCTGATGGGCGTCCTCATCGCCGCCCTGATCGCTTTCGGCGCCCTTTGAACGGCGCCCTTCGGGGCTGCGTTCGGGCCCGACATGTCGGCTGTTGACCCGCGAACATCAGCGTTGTTTCTCGGCCAACAACGACTGCCCCACCCAGCCCCCCAAGTACCTGGAAACACGTTTGTCACACTCTAAAAAGCGTTGGCTCAATTACTGCTTTGATTCTTGCACGTGGGTGACTCAACACCTTGTGACAACGGCAAACCCCGAGCGATCGGGGGACGCAAAGCCAACGGGACTCACGCAGTCGGCCGGGCTACCGAAAAGGGGACAAACACAATGAACGCTTCCGCAAAACGCACGATCAGGTTGGGGCTGACGGTCGGCCTCTCCCTGGGGGCAATCGTCGGAATTGTCGGCTGCGCCGAGCAGATGGACGACACCGAGGGCGATACCGCAAACGTGGTGTCCGAAAACGGGTTCGTCCTGAATGGGTACGCCATCAACGGCTACACCACGAACGGATTTACCCAGAACGGCTACGCCATGAACGGGTTCACGTTGAATGGCTTCACGCAGAACGGCTTCGCCAACAACGGCTACGCCATGAACGGCTTCACGATGAACGGCTACGCGATCAACGGCTTCACGCAGAACGGCTTCACCAACAACGGCTACGCGCTGAACGGCTTCACGATGAACGGCCTCGAGAACCCGAGCGGCGGTCTCCTCAGCGCCAGCGGGCTCATGACCACGCCCGGTGGGCGCGAGTTCGTGAAGTACATGGTGAAGGTCGCCTACCCGAACGGCGCCCACCTGACGAAGCAGGACAACGCTGTGCCGCCGAACACCTATACGTTCGACGGCAGCCTGGGTGTCGCGCCCGAGCTCGAGTACAACACCTGCGACCTCGCCTGCCAGGAGAAGGTCAGCGCGGCGATGCTTGCCCACGTGAACAACTCGGGCCTGCATGTCGGCATCTGGCTGGTCGGTCCCGACAACGGCATCGGCTGGGCCACCAGCCCGGACTACCCGTACCAGGAGGGCGCGTACTTCGGAAACATGTTCGCCCCCAACCCGCACGGCAACTACTGCGCAGGCGCGAACCTGGGCGGCGGCCCGGCGAAGGGGCGGCTCGGCGCGCCGCTCACGAGCAACGCCAACATCATGAACAGCCCCTACGGCAGCCAGTGGGACGGCGTCAACAGCCAGAACGTCCCGAGCTACTGCTGGACGCAGCAAAACCAGTACTGCGCGCCGTCCGGCGGCGGCTTCTCCTCGTGCAGTGATTCGAGCCCGCAGACGCCGTACTCGAGCCCGCACACCTGGACGCACGTCGTGACCGTGTTCCGGAACTTCGAGCCCACGCAGCTCTACAAGATCTGCAACAAGAGCAACAAGTGCCTGGGCGTGGCCGGCGGCAGCATGACCAGCGGCGCCAACGTCGAGCAGCACTCCTACACGGCCGCCCTCGGCCAGACCTGGCAGATCCTGCAGGTGTCGCCAGGCAACTACAAAGTCGTCAACCGCACGAGCGGCATGGTCCTGGACCTCAACGGCGCGCAGCTCGTGCAGCGTCCCTTCGTCGCGGGCACGAACAGCCAGATCTTCCCGCTGACATACATGACGAGCGATATGGGTCGCGCGAACCTCAAGACGGCGTCCACGACCAACGGCGCCCTGCTGATGGGCCAGGGCGCCAACAGCTCGGACGCGCTGGTGCAGGCTGTCACGGGCTACCCCGCCGACAGCGGTAGCCCCGACGCCGCGCGCTGGGCGTTCTACCCGATCGGCCTCGCGACGTTCGACCCGGGCCGCTACAACCGCCTGATCCCGATGAACGCGCAGAACAAATCGATCGACGTCCCGTACGCCTCGACGAACAACGGAACCGCCATCCAGATCTACGACACCTGGAACGGCGATCCGCAGAAGTTCATCGTGGCCGACGCGGGGAACGGCAACGTGAAGTTCGTGATGAAGCTGAACACGAACAAGTGCCTTGGCCCGCGCGCCAACGGGACCACCTCGGGTACGGTGATCGAGGTCCAGGACTGCAACGGCAGCTTCAACCAGGCCTGGATGTCGAGCGAGCAGGGTGCCGGGTCGGCGGTCTTCGCCTACCGGAACTCGGCCGCGCCGGCCCTCTGCCTGGACGTCCTCAACTGGGGCACGAACAACGGCGCCGCCATCGACATGTACACCTGCAACGGCGGGCAGAACCAGCAGTTCAAGGTTCTGGCGCAGTAACGACCCCGCGGTAACCCCGCAACGAAGGCCGGTCCGCTGACGCGGACCGGCCTTTTGCTTTTCTGGAACCCTCCGCCGCGACGCCACATTTTTGCCGCCCTTCTGCCGATGATAGCTTCGCCCTGATGCAACGCGTTTGGCCCAGATGCCCCAAATGCGGGCGCCGATGGCAGGCGGTCCATGCTGCCTGCGCGACCGAGGTCGCGCCGCGCGCCGCGCAGTCCGGTGCCGACGCGACGCAGGTGGAGGCGCCGCCACCGATGCCCGCGATCGGCGGGCTGATCATGGAGAAGGTCCTCGGCCGGGGCGGGTTCGGCGAGGTGCTGCTCGCGACCCGGGTGGCCGACAACCGCAAGGTCGCCGTCAAGATCCCCAACAACGACCCGGACGCCATCATGCGCCTCGAGCTGGAGGGCCAGACACTGCGCCAGCTCGGTGGCATCCACGCCCCCGCGCTCTACGATGCGCCCACGCTGGGCGACGGGCGCCCGTGCCTGGTCATGGAGTTCGTTCCGCTCCCGACGCTCGCGGATCGGCTGGGCCAGATCGAGAACGGGATGCCAATCGACGAGATCGGCCGGCGCGGCCTCTCGCTGCTGACCGCGCTGGAGGCGGTGCACAAGCTGGATCTCGTTCACCGCGATCTGAAACCCGAGAACGTCTTCTCCGCGGATCAACCACCGGTCACGCGCATCTTCGACTTCGGACTGGTGAAGCCGCCCGCCGGCGCCCCGCAACAAGACACCACGGTGGGCACGTTCATGGGTACGCCCGAGTACATGGCGCCCGAGCAGCTCGACTCGTCGGCGCCCGTCGATCAGCGCGCCGACATCTACGCGGTCGGCGCCATCTTCTACGAGATGGTCGCCGGGCGGCCTCCGTTCTGGGGCAACGCCGCGGAGGTCCAGCAGGCGCTGGCGAACCGCCGCGCGGCACGTCCTTCGCGTTACGTCTCGGGCGCGCCGCGCGCGCTCGAGGACGTGATCATCAAGTGCCTCGCCAAGGACCCGGTGCGCCGATTCGCATCGACCCCCGAGCTGACCAGCGCGTTCCTGGCGGCGCTCGCCGACACGCAGGTGACCGCGGTTCCTGCGGCGCCCGCACCGTCCCCCGCGCAAGCTGATGCCGCAAAGCCGGCGGCCGCGCCGGCCCGGCGGCCGATGGCGGTGCTCGCCGTCAACGGCATCGCCGTCGACGTCTTGATGAAGACGCTCGCGTCGAGCGGCGGCCACCTCGCCGAGGTCGGCCGGGGCGGCGGCGTGGGGCTGTTCACCGACAGGGCGAGCGAAAACCCGGTCGCGCGCGCGATCCGCATGGCGGACGGCCTGCTCGCGCGCAAGGCGTGCCGCAACATCATCATCGACGTGGCGGCGGTGGCGGTGCGCAAGAAGCCCGACGGCACCGACCGGTACGTCAGCGCGGCGTTCGCGAAGCTGCAGAAGCAGCTGGAAGGCATCGCGGGCGACGGCCTTTACCTCACGGCCGCAGCCGCGGAGCTGGCGCCCGAGCGCCGCGGCCAGGCCGCGGGCGACACGGGGCTCGTCGCCGCGCTGCCGCCGCCGCGCGACGACGACGCTCTGACCGTCGTACGCGCCTCGCAGGCGCCGATTTATGGCCGCCGCGAGGAGATGACTCAGCTGCTCGACTCGTTGCGCGCCGCCGTCGCCGGCAGGCGCCCGGGCCTCGCCACGATCATCGCCGACGGCGGTTTCGGTAAGTCGCACCTGTGCGCCGCTCTGGTCGAGGACGCGAAACGCGCGAACCGCAACGCCAACGTCGTCGAGCTGCGCGCGCGCGAGGCGGTCGAAGGCGACGCCGACGCCAACCTGCGCGCCCTGCTCGGCCGCTGCTTCACGCTGCCCCTCGAAAAGCCTGCCGATCGCGGCGAGGCGCTGCTGGGCGAGCTGGGACCCGCGCTGTGGCCGGCCGCGGCGCTGACCCTCGGCTGGATGGCGCCGGACGAGCCGGAGCTGCGCACGCTGGCCGCCGCGCCTGGTGTGCTGCGCGCGACCGTCAGCCGCAGCGTCGCCCAGGCGCTTCGTCTGCGCGCGCAGGAGCGACCGCTGGCGGTGATCCTGGACGATGCCCATCACGCGGACGACGCGACGCTGGAGGCGCTCGAATACGCCACCGGGGCGGAGACCGAAGCGCCGCTGTGGATCTGCGTCGCCGCCCGCCCGAGCCTGGCTCAGATGAAGCCGAGCTGGGGCCAACGGAGCGGGGCGCACTTGCGGCTGGAGCTGGGGCCCCTTTCATCGGAGGCTGCGACGCAGCTCGCGCGCCGGCTGCTTCAGCCGCTCGAGTACGTCCCGGCTACGGCGCTGGAGACGCTGGTGACCGGGACGCACGGCAATCCTTTCTTGCTGTCCGAGCTGATCCGGGGCCTCAAGCGCGACGGCATCGTGCGCGCCGATCCCAAGACGGGCGTCTATTTTCTCGCCACCGACGAGCTGGCCAAGCTGCCGGATCTGGCGGTCGCGGACTGGCTTGCCGAACGCGAGATCGGCGGCCTGCCGCCCGAGCTGGCGGCGCACGCGCGCCTGTGTGCGTTGCTGGGCGCCGACTTCTCCGAGGACGAGATCGACGGCGTGCTGTCGGAGCTGGAACGAACGCTGGGGGCGGCGCAGCTGGATTCGGAGCTGCGCCTCGATCCACACGTGGCCACGCGGCAGCTCGTGTCGATGGGCATCTTCAAGCGCCAGCGCGGTGGGCGAGCGGCCTTTCGCCACACACTGCTGCGCGCCGCCGTCGAGAAGTCGGTGTCCGAAAAACTGCGCGCCGACGTGCACGCCGCCGCCTTCCGCTTCTACCGCGCGGCGACCGGCTTCGAAGAGTTCGTGCGGAAGGCCCGCCTAGCGTCACACGCCGCCAGCGCCGGCTACCGCGGCGAGGCGGCGCCGCTGTACGTCGAGCTGGCCGAGCACGCGCGCGAGCGCCACCGTTACGTCGACGCGGAATCGCTTTACACGCGCGCGCTCGGACAGATGGACGAGGGCGACCTGCGGCCGCGGATGGCGGTGCTTCGCGGCCGCGGCGTGATGCGCTTCCGCGCTGGCCGCAACGACGCCGTCGACGATCTGACGGCAGCGCGGACCGCGGCGCAGCGGCTCGAGGATCGGGCCGCCGAGGTCGAGATCGTCCTCCAGACCGCGACGGCAGTGGACTGGGCCGTCGAGTACGGCCGGTCCGGCGAGTTGGTCAACGAGGCCACGGCGCTGTTCGAAACGCTCGACGGCGCCGACCCTC
>DATMZL010001601.1:0-3268 GCA_035607075.1 Polyangia bacterium | reverse complement strand
CGCGCGCCTGGCCCCACTCTTCTCGCCACCGGCGCAATGATGACGACGCGACGTTCACTCTGGATTTTCGCGACCGCGGCGCTTGCCGTGACGGCCGCCGGCTGCGACACGCGCATGCTGTCGCCGCGGGTCGTCCCCGCCGTCGACGGCGGCGTCCCCACCGGCACCGGCGGCACGGCCGGCGGTATCGACGCGAGCGCGGACGGACCTCGATTCGTGGCGTCGCGCAAGGTCGACATCCTCTTCGTCATCGACGACTCCGTCGAGATGCGGCTGTCGCAGGACAACCTGATTCGCAACGTCCCCGGCCTGTTGACGCAGCTCATGGCCGCGCCCGTCTTCGCCGACCTGCACATCGCCGTGATCAGCACCGACATGGGTGCCGGCGACGGAACGATTGCCAGTTGCGATGCGACCGGCGGCAAGAACGGCGTCTTCCAGTTCGCGCCGACCGGCACGTGCAGCGTGACGGGCCTGAATCCAGGCGCGACCTACATCGCCGACGACGGCAGGACCAGAAACTACACCGGCAACATCGCGGACGTGTTCGGGTGCATCGCGAACCTGGGCGAGTTCGGCTGCGGCTTCGAGCGCCAGTTCGCGGCGATGCTGCGCGCGTTGGGCGCCGACGGCCAGCCGGCGCCTCCCGAAAACCAGGGATTTCTGCGCGACGACGCCTTCCTGCTCGTCGTGATGCTCACCAACGAGGACGACTGCTCGGCGGTCACGGAGGCGCTTTACGACACGCAGACGAACATGACGCTCGCTTCGCTGCTAGGTCCGCCCGCGAACTTCCGCTGCAATGAGTTCGGCCACCTCTGCAACGGCGTGAGGCCGCCGCGGTTGGCGCCCAGCGGCAACGCGAACGACATGGTGACGCTGCCCGGCTGCGTGTCGGCCGAAGGCACGGGCTATCTGATCCCGGTGGCCGACATCATCGGCGCACTTCGAACAGTCAAGCCGTTCCCCGATCGGCAGATCGTCGTCGCGGCGATCTCTGGTCCACCGACGCCCTACACCGTCACCTGGCACGAGCCGTTCATCCCCGACACGGGACCGTGGCCGCAGATCGCGCATTCCTGCGCGGCGGCCGACGGCGCCTCCGCCGATCCCGCCGTCCGGATCGCGCAGTGGGTCGGATCGTACGGCGACAATGGCTCACTGCTGTCGATCTGCGACACCAGTTACAGCTCGCTGTTCGACCGGATCGCCGCGCTTCTCAGCCTGACGCCGGTCAACTAGCTGCGCCGGCGGCCGGTGATCACGCGCGCGCCGTGGCGCGAGATGACGTACGCCCAGATCCAGTTGGTGAACACGGCCAGCCGGTTGCGAAACCCGACGAGGTACCAGAGGTGGACGAACACCCACGCCAGCCAGGCGAGCAGACCGGACATGCGCAATCGCCCGAGCTGCGCGACCGCGCGCGCCCGCCCGATCGTCGCCATGAATCCCTTGTCGAAGTATTCGAACGTCCGCCGCGCGGGGATGCCCGCGACGTCGTCCAGGATGTTGCGCGCGACAAGGCGCGCCTCCTGGATCGCGACCGGGCTGATGCCGGGCAGCGCTGACTTCGCGCCCGCCGGCGTGAACGCCGCCATGTCGCCGATGACGAACAGCTCGGGATGGCCGGGGACGGAGCAGTCGGGACCGACGATCACGCGGCCCGCGCTGTCGAGCGGCACGCCCAGCGCCGTCCCCAGCGGGCTCGGACGGACGCCCGCGCCCCACAGCACCGTGCCCGCGTGCAGGGTGTCGCCGCCGACGCGCACGCCGTTCGCGTCGATCGACTCGACGCGCACGCCGTTCCTGACCTCGACGCCCAGCTCCTCGAGCTGTGCGCGCGCCTTCTCCGACAGCGGCGGATCGAACGGCGTCAGGATGCGGTCCGCCATCTCGACGAGCACCACGCGCACCGCCTTGCGATCCAGCCGCTTGAAGTCGACGGCCAGGATGTCGCGCGACAGGTCCGCGATCGCGCCCGCCAGCTCGACGCCCGTCGGGCCGCCGCCCACGACGACGAACGTGAGCAGCCGCTGGCGCTCCTCGGGATCGGACGCGCGCTCGGCCGCCTCCAGCGCGTTCAACACGCGCCGCCGCACCTCCAGCGCGTCGTCCAGGTCCTTCAAGCCGGGCGCGAACTGCGCCCAGTCGTCGTGGCCGAAGTAGCTGGTGCGCACGCCCGCCGCCATCACCAGGTAGTCGTAGGGCAGCGCCGTCCCGTCGTCGAGCTGCACGCGGCGCGCGGCGACGTCGACGCCGGTCACCTCCGCGAGCAGCACCGAGACGTTGCGCTTCCCGTGCAGCGCCGCGCGGATCGGGTACGCGATGTCCGTCGCGGCCAGCCCCGCCATCGCCACCTGGTACAGCAGCGGCTGGAACAGGTGGTAGTTGAGACGATCGATCACCGTGACGTCGACGGGGCTGCCGTCATCCGGCGAACCCAGCGTCTTCGCGCAGGTCAACCCACCGAACCCTGCCCCGACGACGATCACGCGCTTCCGATCCATGTCTGTGCGGCTCCCGCGGTGATACTACTCGACTGGTTGTCGAGCCGCCGCGCCGCAAGGTGCAAGGTGGACTTGGGCCGCGCTATCGGTGAAGGTTCGTAAGAGAGGGTGCCCATGCGCCGTGGACTCGTTGGACTCGTCGGCCTGGTGATCTTGGTTTCAGGAATCGGAAGCGGCTGCGACGGCGACGATGCGCCGCTGATGCCCGCGCACAGCTCGTCGTTCCTTCCGGTCCGCGGAACCGCGGATAGCGGTGGGCCGGCGGACCGGCTGCAGTGGGTTTACCGGGTGAACAGCGGCGCGCCGGCGCCGGTCGCTGCGATCCCGGGCGTGACCTTGCGCTTCAGCGACGAGGTCATCACCGCGTCGGGGACGACCTACACGTTCGCTGTGAACGGGACGTACGCCAGCGATTCGTCCGTCGGCCTTTCGGGCACCCAATCGCTGCGGGGCACAGATCACCTTTCGGCCGACTCGCCCGCCACCGTGCTCTCGCGCTAGGTGGACAGTAGCTCGTCGCTGTTGCTCGGCGGCGCCCGCAGTTCGTCACGGGTCAACTTGATGTACATGTTCGCGACGCCACAGCCGACGTTCTTCGACCGATCGGATCTGGACACGCTGGCGGTGGACTTCTCGGAGACCGCGACCGTGCACACGACCGCCACAGTCACGGCCACCGTGACGGACAGCTCGGGCACGCAAAGCAGCAAAGCAGCACACAGAACACGGCCATCACGAACGTGGTGACGTGGCACCTGCTG